>CAIWHF010000255.1 GCA_903912405.1 uncultured Bacteroidota bacterium
AAAGAAGAAATTTTAAAAAATGAAACCGTTCAAAAATGGATGGAAGGCAAAGAGCTAATAAAATTCATTTTTGTAAAAGGCAAAATGATTAATATCGTTATATAAACCATGAATATTCGAAGCCAATTTTTAAATCATCTTGCCCAAACATCCGATGCTCCCTTAGCCTTGGATATTGTAAAAGCGCATGGCAATTATCTGTACGATCGTGCAGGGAAAGCCTATTTAGATTTAATTGGAGGCATTAGTGTATGCAATGTTGGTCATACGCATCCGAAAGTTGTTGCAGCCATTCAAAAACAAGCAGCCGATTATTTACATGTCATGGTGTATGGAGAACTTATTCAAAGTCCTCAAGTAGATTATGCAAGCCAATTAGCGCACTTACTGCCAGATCCATTAAACGCAGTTTACTTTACTAATTCGGGATCAGAGGCAACGGAAGGGGCAATAAAATTGGCTCGTCGAGTTACCGGCAAAACAGAAATAGTGGCCGCTCATAAAAGTTATCATGGCTCCACGCTTGGCGCCCTTAGCGTCATGGGTGACGAGTATTGGCGTAATGCGTTTCGACCACTCCTACCAGGCGTTTGGCATCATGAGTATAACAGTGAAGCTTTTCTAAATGCAATCAATAAGAATACTGCATGTGTTATTATTGAACCCATTCAAGCAGAATCGGGGGTATGCATGCCAAATAAAGCATGGATACAGTCCGTACGCAAAAAATGCAGCGAATTAGGCGCTTTATTAATAGTCGATGAAATCCAAACTGGTTTTGGCAGAACAGGTAAAATGTGGGGCTTTGAGCATAGTGAGATCATACCCGATATTGTATTATTAGGTAAAGCCTTAGGTGGCGGAATGCCCTTAGGCGCATTTGTAGCAGCTAAAGAACACATGCAACAGCTCAGTAATAATCCTGTATTGGGGCATATTACCACCTTTGGTGGTCACCCTGTTTCATGTGCAGCAGGCATAGCCGCATTAGAAGTTTTATTGGAAGAAAAACTAATTGAACAAATAGAAGAGAAAAGCAATTTGTTCCTTAAAGAGTTACAACATGAAAAAATAAAACAGGTTCGCGCAAAGGGCCTATTAATAGCAATTGAATTGGAAAGTAGCGAATTCGTATTAGCGAGTATTCAAGGCTGCTTAGAAAATAATTTATTTAGTGACTGGTTCTTATTTGCCCCATATTGTATTCGTATAGCGCCTCCATTAACTATTACGATAGAAGAAATTATGTTAGCCTGCACGAATATTAAGCAAGTTTTATCATCGCTTTAAGAATTGTGCACCCAACAGATTAAGTAATCTTTTATATATTTGTACCTAATTAATAAACACCTAAATTATAATCATGAATATTGCAATAGTTGGCACTGGGTATGTTGGTTTAGTTTCTGGAACTTGTTTTGCAGAAACAGGAAACAACGTTATTTGCATCGATATCGACCCAAAAAAAATCGAAACTCTACAACGCGGAGAAACACCAATTTACGAACCTGGTTTAGAAGCGCTTCTAAAAAGAAACATTAAAGAAGGTCGCCTACACTTCACCACTCAATTAGCTGAAGGCATTAAAGACGCACAGTTTATTTTCTTAGCGTTGCCTACTCCTCCGGGTGCTGATGGCGCTGCCGATTTAAAATATGTATTGGGTGTAGCAGAAGATTTAAGCACTTTGATTACTGATTATAAAATCATCATTAACAAAAGTACTGTTCCGGTAGGCACCGCTGAAAAAGTAGCCGCTATCTTAACTAAAAAATTAGACCGTTCTCTATTTGACGTAGTTTCGAATCCTGAATTCCTTAGAGAAGGCGTAGCGGTAGACGACTTCTTAAAGCCTGACCGCGTAGTCGTTGGCACCTCTTCGGCTCGTGCTAAAAAATTAATGGAAGAATTATATCAACCCTTTGTTCGCCAAGGCAATCCAATTTATTTTATGGACGAGCGTTCTTCTGAGATGACAAAATATGCTGCAAATTCTTATTTAGCTATGCGCATTTCATTTATGAATGAGATGGCTAATTTATGCGAGGCTGCAGGCGCTAATATCGATCATGTGCGTATAGGCATGGGGAGCGATTCTCGCATTGGTAAACGTTTTTTATTTCCAGGCGTTGGATATGGCGGCAGCTGTTTCCCCAAAGATGTGCAAGCATTAGCGCTTACTGCAAAACAACACAACTACGATTTTAAATTAGTAGAAACAGTGATGCAAGTGAATGACCAACAAAAAAGTATTTTAGGGGCAAAAATAAAATCCTACTTTAATAATAATTTAAGTGGCAAAACGATTGCTGTTTGGGGCTTAGCCTTCAAACCACAAACAGATGATATAAGAGAAGCACCTGCTTTATCATTAATACAAGAACTTTTAGCAGCAGGCGCTACCGTAAAGGCATTTGATCCGGAAGCCATGACGAATGTGAAAAATTCTCTTGGAGAACATTCCATCTATTTTGCACAAAACGCATACGATGCTATTGAACAAGCAGATGCCCTAGCGATTGTTACAGAATGGAGTGAATTTAGAAATCCAAATTTTAATAAAATGAAATCGCTTTTAAAAACAAAAACTATTTTTGATGGTAGAAATGTTTTTTCTCTCGAAAAAATGAAAGAAGAAGGATTTTATTATGAAAGCATTGGTAGAGCTACCATTACAAACTAAAAATAGCGCATGTCTAAACGAATATTAATTACCGGCGCAGCTGGTTTCTTAGGATCCCATTTATGTGATCGATTTATTGCCGAAGGATATGATGTTATCGGTATGGATAATTTATTAACCGGTAATATTAAAAATATAGAACACTTATTCCCTCTAAAGAACTTTGAGTTTTATCATCACGATGTCACCAAATTTGTCCATGTTCCTGGCAACATCGATTATATTCTTCATTTTGCATCTCCAGCAAGCCCCATCGATTATTTAAAAATGCCCATACAAACCTTAAAAGTAGGTGCTATGGGTACACATAATTTATTAGGTTTAGCAAAAGCAAAAAATGCTAGAATATTAGTGGCCTCTACTTCAGAAATTTATGGAGACCCGTTAGTACATCCTCAAACAGAAGAATATTGGGGCAATGTAAACTCCGTTGGACCAAGAGGTGTGTATGATGAAGCTAAACGCTATATGGAAAGTATCACGATGGCGTACCATCATTACCACCAAGTGGAAACTAGAATCATTCGTATCTTCAATACGTATGGTCCACGTATGCGCCTCGATGATGGTAGAGCCTTACCTACCTTTATGAGTCAAGCCTTAAAAAATGAAAACCTCACCGTTTTTGGCGATGGCTCTCAAACGAGATCTTTCTGTTATGTTGATGATTTAGTAGATGGTATATACCGACTATTATTATCTGATTATGCACTTCCTGTAAACATCGGAAACCCAGCAGAAATCACGTTAAAAGAATTTGCAGAAGAGGTTATTGCCTTGACAGGTACTTCGGGGAAAATCGTATACGAACCCCTACCTCAAGATGACCCTAAACAACGCCAACCCGATATTACGAAAGCGAGAACTATTTTAGGATGGGAACCTAAGGTAGATCGACATGAAGGTTTAAAAAGAACCTTAGCTTATTACAAAGCATCAATTCGATAATAAAAAAAGCACCAAAGGGTGCTTTTTTTATTTTTACAGATAAAATTTATACACACTACTAGTACCATCCAAGGATTTGGATTATTTTGCAAACAGAAATACGTAATAATGGCTATCAATACAAATACCTATAACGAAGACAGTATCAAATCACTCGACTGGAAAGAACATATCCGATTACGACCGGGTATGTATATTGGTAAATTGGGGGATGGCAGCAGTATGGATGATGGTATTTATATCCTCATCAAAGAGGTTGCCGATAACTGTATCGATGAATATATGCAAGGTTTTGGCAAACGCATCGAAATAAAAGTAAGCGATCAACTAGTAAGCGTTCGTGATTATGGTCGCGGTATTCCATTAGGAAAACTCGTTGATGTAGTAAGCAAAATCAATACCGGTGCGAAATATGATAGTAAAGCCTTTCAAAAATCGGTAGGGTTAAATGGTGTGGGTACAAAAGCGGTGAATGCATTAAGTTCCTTTTTTAGTGTTACGGCTTACCGTGATGGAAAAATGAAAACGGCTAGTTTTGAAAAAGGCAACTTGCTAAAAGAAGAAAAAGAAAGCAGCACTACCGAAGATAATGGCACCTATGTCGAATTTACGCCCGACAATACCATTTTTAGAAATTACCATTTCGTTCATGAGTATATTGAAAATCAAATTTGGAATTACTGCTTTTTAAATGCAGGCTTGCAAATTAATTTTAATGGAAGAAATTTTGTTTCAAAAAATGGATTGCTCGATTTATTGCAACGAAAAACTAATCCCGATAATCTTCGCTACCCTATCATTCACCTAAAAGGAGAAGATATAGAGCTTGCCTTATCCCATACGGGCGACTATGGAGAAGATGTTTACTCTTTCGTAAATGGACAACATACTACACAAGGCGGCACACACCAAGCGGCTTTTAGAGAAGGCTTTGTAAAAACTGTTCGCGATTTTTTCAAGAAAGATTATGACGCTGCCGATGTTCGTCAAAGCATCTGTGCTGCAATAGCTGTGCGCGTTCAAGAACCTGTATTTGAATCGCAAACGAAAACAAAATTAGGCTCTCAAAATGTTGCTGAAAATGGGCCTTCCATGAAAAGTTTCATTGGCGACTTTTTAGGAACTGAATTAAACAACTTCTTACATAAAAATCCAAGCACGGCCGAAGCGCTAAAAAAACGCATTGAGCAAAGTGAGCGCGAGCGAAAAGAATTGACGGGCATCAGAAAATTAGCCAATGAGCGTGCTAAAAAAGCAAATCTTCATAATAAAAAATTAAGAGATTGCCGTTATCACCTCAACGACGAAGCACCTACAAAAAACAAAGAAGAATTTCAGCAAAAGCAGTTAGAATCTACCATCTTTATTACGGAAGGAGACTCGGCAAGTGGATCGATTACTAAATCTAGAAATGTTGAAAGTCAGGCCGTATTTAGTTTGCGTGGAAAGCCTTTAAATAGCTTTGGCCTCACCAAGAAAATCGTTTACGAAAATGAAGAATTCAATTTGTTGCAACATGCTTTAAATATTGAAGAAGGCATGGACGGATTACGTTACAATAATATTGTGATAGCTACCGATGCCGATGTAGATGGCATGCACATTCGATTACTTATTATGACCTTCTTTTTACAGTTCTTTCCTGATTTGGTAAAAAACGGTCATGTATACATATTACAAACCCCTTTATTCCGTGTTCGAAATAAACAAAAAACAATTTATTGCTATAACGACGAAGAGCGCCAAAGAGCGATTATGGAATTGGGCACTAAGCCAGAGATTACGCGTTTTAAAGGATTAGGTGAGATATCACCAGAAGAATTTGCTCAATTCATTGGTGATGACATCCGAAAAGATCCTGTTTTATTGAGTCAAGATGCGCAGATTCAAAAACTATTAGAATATTATATGGGTAAAAACACCCCGCAGCGTCAAGGTTTCATTATCGACAACTTGGTAATAGAAAAGAATATTATGGAAGAAACAGCCTAAGGTTTAACTCCAAAAAAAAGAGCTCCGAAAATTCGGAGCTCTTTTTTTATTTTAAGGAAACATAAATAGGACAATGATCGGAATGAATAATATCTGGATAAATGGCTGCATCTTGAACTACATGTGCTAATGTAGTACTTACACTAATATAATCGATACGCCAACCCTTATTTCTTGCACGTGCTCCTGCTCTATAACTCCACCAACTATATTGGTGAGGTGCGTCATTAAGATGTCTATAGGTATCCGTAAAGCCCAGTTCAAAAAACTTATCCATCCATGCGCGCTCTTCAGGTAAAAAACCACTACTGTTTTTATTGCTTACTGGATCATGGATATCAATGGGCTTATGACAAATATTGTAATCGCCACAAATAACTAAATCTTGATTTTTAAACGAAGCCACATAAGAATGGAACTCGTCGAGCCATTGCATTTTATAGGCTTGTCGATCGTCTCCCGATGAACCGCTAGGAAAGTAAGCACAAATGATTTGAATGCCATTGATCATCGCACGCATAACTCTTCCTTCAAAATCGCTTTGTTCAAATCCATTGCCACAAATAACTTCACTAGGCTGCAAACGAGTCAAAATACCAACACCACTATATCCTTTCTTTTGCGCAGGAAAAAAATAAGATTGATAACCCGTAGCTTGAATCGCAGATACATCAATATCCGCTTCATTTGCTTTTATTTCTTGCAAACAAATAACATCAGCAGGATTAGTAGACAACCAATCGCAGAATCCTTTATTCATAGCACTGCGTATGCCATTAACATTATATGAAATGATGCGCATTAGCTTTTATTTTTTTTCTTTTTCTTTTCCAACCATTCTAATTCTTCTTTATCTGGTGGCGGCAACATAGAACGCTCCATATTGGCCCAATCTGCAATAGCTTTCAATTCTGCATCAGATAAACGGGCATTTTTATGAATCCATAAATAGCTTTCAAGAGGCATCCAACGATCGGTAACTGATTCTGCAACCTCTTCTAATTTATGACGTTTGCGTCCTAGTTTATAGCTATTAAATTCAGAAAAATTCAAGTGCTCTCTACCCTCTTCCATGTGGTTATTGATCCACCAGCCAATAGGTTGCACATTAAAATACCAAGGATAATTGGGTTTGTTACTATGGCAATCGTAACAAGCGCGCTGTATATTTTGCCACGTTTCTTTAGGGACACCCGTAGTAAATGCAATATCATCCTTATCTACTCCTACAGATTGGATTTTTTTTGGTCTAATAAATTGTATTACAACCAATACGACTAAAATAATAATTCCGATTTTTTTCATAGCATCTAATTTATTTAAAGTTACGGATTCTTATTTGCACTTCTACTTCAAAGTTTCATCGAGCCATTTAAAAAACTCTCGTTGCCATACCAATGCATTATGTGCATGCGATACCCAATGGTTTTCGTTTGGCAAGTAAAGCAATTTACTTTTTATGCCTTTCAGTTGCGCCGCCTGAAATGCTTGCAAGCCTTGCTCTATAGGCACTCGATAATCTAATCCACCTTGAATAACCATTATAGGCGTATTCCAGTTCGCTACATAATTACTTGGACTAAATTTCTTATAGCTTTCTGGTTTTGAATCTTGCCAGTAATTGCCTCCAATATCCCAATTAGCAAACCATAATTCTTCGGTTGTGCCATACCAACTTTTTAAATCGAACAAGCCGCAATGCGAAATAAAGGTTTTAAATCTATTTTGGTGGATCCCCGCCAACATAAATACGCTATAACCACCATAGCTTGCACCCACACAACCTAATCTGTTTTTATCTACATATGGATGTGCTGCAACTGCATCGATAGCGCTTAAATAATCATCCATAGGCTTTCCACCCCAATCGCCACTAATAGCCTCATTCCATTTTGTACCCCAGCCTGGCATACCGCGTCTATTTGGAGCCACTACTATATAACCTTGTGCAGCCATCAATTGAAAGTTCCATCTAAAACTATAAAATTGAGATAAAGCAGATTGCGGTCCACCTTGACAATATAACAATGTTGGATATTTTTTATTTGGATCAAAATCTGGAGGATACACAACCCAAACGCCCATTTGTTGGCCATCAACGGTTGTTACATATTCCATTTTCACATCACTCATTTTGATATGCTCATAGGCTTTCGTATTAGCACTTGAGAGGTTTGTAAATTGATTCTTAGTCAAATCATACTTGTAAATCTCATTAGCATGATTCATATCTGTTCTGGTAACGATAACCGCATCGGCAGTAAAACCCACAATACCATTTACATCAAAATCTCCTTTTGTAACTTGTTGAATAGCGGCTCCTCTTGTTTGTTCGTCAATAACAGGAACAGTTAAAGCAAACAATTGCTCTGTTCCTTTTGTAGGGGCAATGAAATGAATAGCTTGTTTGGATTTCCATTTAAACGAAGATACTGTTTCATCAAAATCGCCTGTTAATTTAGCCATCCATTTCGTTTGCGTATTCAATACATAAATATCATTTTTATCCGCTTCAAACCCATCTCTACGCATTGATGTCCATGCCAACAAGCTGCCATCTTCATTATACGCCGGTTGCATATCATAGCCCATCATACCTTTAGTGATATTTTTTGTTTTTACAGTTGCAAGTGTATAATGGTACAAATCAGTATTGGTGCTCTGTGCATATGCTTTACCACTTAGTTTTTTACATACATACACCAATTCTTTACTATTCGGATGCCACACAAAATCTTCTGCACCACCATGAGGTTTTTGAGGACAATCGAAGGCTTCTCCTTTCATAATATCGATGGCTGCACTAGGCTTACCCATTGGTGCAATGAAGATATGCGAATACGCACCATCTTCCCAAGTATCCCAATGTCTGTAATTTAAATCATGAAAAACATAGGCATTCGCTTTGTTTAGATCTTTATAAATATCTTTTGCAAGTGTTGGTGCTAAAACAACTTCTTGAGCATAAGCAACCCATTGGCCATCATCTGAAACTTTAATTGCAGTAGCTTGATCTAAGCCGGCATGTATCGCTCTCCAAGTGTTGCTTGCCGTCTTCTTATATAAGCTACCTTTCGCTATTGCATAGGTCACTTTTTCGTTGCAATCAATTACTTCGAAATCAGAAGGTAAATTTATCGATGAAGATTTTCCGGTAGTTGCATCTACTACAAAATGCTGCGTAGTTCCTTTTTCTGTTTTGATATCAATGTTTCGTACATCATAGTAAACCTTTGCCGTTTTTGCATGCACCCCAACGGCAGCTACACGCTTCAATCCCCACAAGCGTTCAGGAGTAAGCAAGTGTTTGTCCTCAGTGGAAGCAAGGGGTTTCGCTTCAACAGTTTTTGTGATGGTTTTTTCAATCGTCACTTGTTTCACTACAGGAGCATTACTATTTTTAGTTACGATACGTTTTTTAACTATCGTTTTATTAATAGTATCTGCTTTAGAAATGGTAATAGTCGTTGTCGTTTTTACAGTTGTAACCACTGCAGCTTTTGGCTTTGACGGCGATGGCGATGAGACTGGTTTTGTTGTAGTTGTTTTTGTTACAATAGGTTGTTGTAATTTCCCCGTAGGATACTTAATAGCATACGCTTGCGATGCAATTAAAAGGCTAGTTACTAAAATTGGATACTTCATATAGGTGGATTATAAATTACTAAATGGTTTAAAGTCTATAATATATTCCCAAGACGACTTTGCTTGGATGCTAGCTTCATGCTGCCAAAGCCTTTCTGGTTGTTTTTTAAGTAGATAATCGCCCGTGTCCCAAAAGCCATTATTGTTGGTGTCTTCAAAAATTACAAAGCTGTATTTTCCGGGATATAAAAATTTAAAACTAAATTTTGATTGATCTATCGGGAATTGCTTCCACAATTTTTCTTGGTTATAGATTTGCAATATGCATTTCCTATGTAGGAACGAATCGGGGATTTGAATATTGAGTTGCGCATAATCATCGTCTCTTTTAGTTTTAAATTTATAAAGTGCTGATGCTGATTTTCGTCCTAAAGAATCCTCAAACAAACCTTTTAGTAAGCGTAATTCATAATGCACATCGGGCAGCCAATTTGTAGCAATGCTATAATGCAATGGATTTAAAGAATCAGATTTTAAAACAACTTCAGATTCCACCATTATAGATGCACTATCTCTGCTTAGCAAAAACTGTTTTTTATTAAGTTTAATCGACTTACAAGAAAGTTCCAATTCAATGTCCGCATTTAACTCTTGAACTCGTTTACTAAGATCACTGGTATCTATGAATACAGTTGTTATGAAGGCTTTCTTAGCGTCTGCAACAGACGGAGGTTTAGCCGTAATTTTATTATCCTTAAGTGTTTCTTGTTCTTTAAATAAACGTAAAGTAATAGCTTGCTTATGAGTTGCTGGATTAATTATTTCTTGTATATAAGCAAAAGACTCCCCTTTGTCTATTGCCGCATTATTATTCGCATCGTTTACTGCGATGATGGCATAGTTATGCGCCGACAAGCCCTCAAATTGAAATGCCGCTTTATTATTAACCTTTGTTTGGTAAAAAGGCTTTGTAGAAAACACGGAAGTGTCTTTATCAAAATTATATAAGAATACACGAGCTGTTGTATCTGGCATGCCTTTTGCCGCATCCCAAACAGTACCCGTCAACTTTAAGCTATCAAAAAAAGATCCAGTAGAAAATACAAAAGGTTTTCTTTGATATACATTACCTTCATTAATGTCTTTTATGGCATTACCAAAATTTAGTCGATACGTAGTATTGGGTAACAAAACAGAATCGGGCCATGAAACGGTAATTTTTTTATAGGTATAATTTACAAGGAGCGGAGCTTCAATGCTAGGACTCATGGTTATCTCTTTAACTGCATCTGCAACCGTAATATATTCATCCATTTGTAAACTCAACTGATTAGGCTTAGCAGACAACATAGAATCTTTTATTGATTGCGATACCAACTTGGGTGGCTGAATATCTTTATCGCCCCCATCGGGAGGAACAATATTAGCGCAAGCCTCCAAAAAAAGCAAGCAAACGCTTATTCCCCATCTATTGAATCCTAATCTCATTTCCTTTCAAAAATAGCAGTAATTATCTATATTTTTAACATTAAAACCACTAAAAATGAAGTAATTTCATTTAAAATTAATTGAACTACATTAAAAATCTAATAATCAATGAGAATCTTACTTATGGGCTTTTTATTTTCTTTATTCAGCAAAACTTCAGATGCACAATCCATACCAAAATCTATTTATGATTTTAAAGTAAAAGCGCTCGACGAAAGCACTATCGATTTCGCTGCCTTTAAAGGAAAAAAAATATTGATTGTCAATACAGCATCGAAATGTGGCTATACCCCTCAATATAAAAACTTAGAAGCGTTGCATCAGCGCTACAAAGACAAGCTAGTTATCATTGGGTTCCCGGCCAATAACTTTCTATGGCAAGAGCCAGGCGACAATGCAACTATTGCCAGTTTTTGTCAGAAAAATTATGGTGTGAGTTTTTTAATGGCTTCAAAAATAAGTGTGAAAGGCAGTGATATGGCACCTATTTATCAATGGCTCACTCAAAAGAAATATAATCATGTTGAAAATAGCAGCGTAAAATGGAATTTTCAAAAGTACTTGCTAGACGAACATGGACATTTAATACAAATGTTCAGTCCAGGCGTGGATCCACTAGATGCTGAGATCACTAATGCAATTGATAGAAAATAAAAAAGGGGCTTACGCCCCTTTTTTATTTTTGTTTTCCTTAATTATTTAGGAAATTTCTTTTTCGAACCTTTAACGGCTATTGGTTGTTTCTTATTTTTAATTTTTTCTTGTTCCCAAATATACAAAGCCATTTTAGCCGCTATTTCCTGAGTAGCTTCATCATCGCTTTGTAAAAGTTCACTTTTAAAATAAGTGTCTATAAATTTAGTATCAAAATTACCATTAGCAAAAGCCGCTGTGTGTATAGCCCATTTCCCAAAAGGCAAAGTGGTTTGTATGCCTTTAATATGATATTCATCAATAGCTCTACTCATTTTCTGAATAGCTTCGTTACGCGTAGGCGCATGCACTATTAATTTAGCTATCATAGGGTCGTAAAAAATAGGGATCGCTTGACCTTGTTCATAGCCATCATCTACACGCACGCCCGGACCTTTGGGGGTTATATAAATTTCTAACGTGCCCGTGTCCGGCAGGAAATTATTATAGGGATCCTCTGCACAAACACGCAATTCTATTGCATGACCATTGATTTTTAAATCTTCTTGTGTAAACGACAATACTTCGCCTCGAGCAACTTCAATTTGCGCTTTTACCAAATCAATGCCTGTTATCATCTCCGTTACACAATGCTCTACTTGTAAGCGCGTATTCATTTCTAAGAAATAGAAATTTAATTGCTCATCTACTAAAAACTCCACCGTACCCGCGCCATAATAGCCGCAAGCTTTTGCTACAGCTACTGCACAAGTACCCATTGCTTCTCTAATAGAAGGCGTTAAACAAGATGATGGTGCTTCTTCAATAAGTTTTTGATGGCGACGCTGAATAGAACATTCCCGCTCAAACAAGTATACGTAATTACCATGCTGATCACCCATCAATTGAATTTCAATATGCTTAGGCGCTGCCACATATTTTTCTATAAACACATCATCATTCCCAAAGGCGCTCAATGCTTCGCTTTTTGCCAATTGCATTTGCTCTGCTAATTCTCCTTCTGAATTTACTACACGCATCCCTTTACCACCACCGCCTGCAGATGCTTTAATTAAAATTGGATAGCCAATTTTAGATGCAATAGCTACGGCTTCCTCCACACTTTGTAAGGGATCTTCTGTACCCGGCACCATAGGCACGCCAAATTTTTTAGCAGCTTGTTTAGCAGAAATTTTACTACCCATGACTTCAATAGACTGTGCTGATGGACCAATAAAGATCAAGCCCGCATCCGAAACCGCTTTAGAAAATTGTGCGTTTTCACTCAAGAATCCATAACCAGGATGAATCGCATCTGCATTACAATCTTTTGCAACCTGAATTATTTTATCAGCTAATAAATAGGATTGAGATGAAGCTGCTGGACCAATACAATAGGCTTCGTCTGCAAAGCGGACAAAAGGCATATTACGATCGGCTTCCGAATAGACCGCAACGGTTTTAATATTCATTTCTTTTGCGGTGCGCATAATACGCAATGCAATTTCCCCTCTATTAGCAACTAGAATTTTATTCATGGATGTTTAAGAATTATGATTTTAAAGAACTACCCTTGCCATATTTTACAAACATATGCAAATACAATACCCTTGAATAGCGCATGATCAAAGGCTGTAATACTAATATTAAACTAATGCTGGAACCTAAAGCATAAAAAAAGCTATTGTCTTTATAGGAAAGCCCAAATAGTAAATGATATAAAACAAATGAAATGGCTAGTAACGCTACCGACAATCCATAACTCACATAACCTGTACCATAATAAAATCCGGGTTCTATTTCCATCTTTTGGTCGCAAACTGGGCAATGATCTGGCATAAGTAATAATCCTTTAAATGGGAAAATACTTTTTTGAGTGAACATAGAACCTTTTCTGCAATTAGGACAACGCATTTTTAAAATGGAGCGTATATGAGCGGGTGTTGACGATGGCATTTGATATTTTTAGGCAAAGATACAAATCATTTGCTTTCTCTTTTAGGTATTTATTCTTCAATTTGCTTATTAAAAAACTCCCAAACAAGGCGCGCTTTGGCGCTACCTACGGCCAATGCAATTTCTCTTTGCGTGAGTTGTTTTATCTTAGTTACCGATTTGAAGGATTGCAAAAGCGCCTCAATTGTTTTTGCACCAATGCCCGGTATCGCTTCTAGTTCATTTTTAAAAACGCCTTTGCTTCTAGTATTTCTATGAAACGTAATACCAAATCGATGCACTTCATCTCTAATGGCGCGCACTAATAAATGTTCTGGAGCATCATAGGGTAACTGCAGCGGCACTTGATCGTTGGGGAAGAAAATGGATTCTTCTCTTTTTGCCAAGCCCACAACCGTTAATTTCCCCATTAATTGAAGCTTTTCTAGAGATTCAATTGCAGCACTCAATTGCCCTTTACCCCCATCAATAATAATCAATTGTGGCAGGGGCTGTTGCTCGTCGAGCAAGCGCTTATATCTACGGTAAACAATTTCACTCATAGAGGCAAAATCGTTGATGCCTTCTACTTCTTTTATATGAAATCTTCTATAGTCCTTTTTGGAGGCTACTCCATTTTTGAAGCAAACCATGGCTGCAACTGGAAAAGAACCTTGGAAATTAGAATTATCAAAACACTCAATATGAATGGGTAACTCTTTTAATTGTAGTGCTTTTTGCAACAATGCCAACACCTCCATAGGAGCCTGTGCTCCAGCACCCAATACCAAAGCATTTTTCTTTTTTATTTCATGCATAAAAGCAACAGCATTCTTAATACTTAAATCTAACAGTGCTTTTTTATCGCCAGATTTTGGCACCACCACCGTCACGTTTTCTTCCGTAACAAATGGAATTTGTGCAATAAGAATGCTTGCATTACTTTGAAATAAAGTACGCATTTGTAAAGCGCATTGTGATAGGATCTCTTCCTCTGTTTCATCAAACTGTGCAGTAATCACAACAGATTTAGCGTATAATATAGCGCCCGATGCCACCATCATATAATTAACAAAAACCTGATCTTCTTCTCGGGTTAAGGAAATTACATCCACATTGCCAATGGCTGGATTTACAACTGTTGATTTAGTTTGATAACGCTGTAAGGCTTCAATTTTAGACTTCAGTACCGCTGCTTGTTCAAATTTTAAAGCTGTTGCTAAAGCCATCATCTCTTGCTTTAAGTCTTTGATTACTTGCTGCACATCACCCTTAATTACTTTTCGAATATGCTGAATGTACTGATCGTAATCTTGGACAGTTTGCAATCCTTCGCATGGACCTTTGCAGTTACCCAAATGATACTCTAAGCAAAGCTTATATTTTTTCTTTGCCAATTGGGCAGGCGATAAATTTAAACTACAAGAACGGATGGGTAAATTTTCTTTCAACAAGCTGACCAATTCTCTTGCAGTGACCACATCGGTAAAGGGTCCAATATATTCGGAACCATCTTTTGTATAGCGTCTTGTAAAAAATACCCGCGGAAAGGCTTCTTTTTTAATGACGATATAAGGATAGGTCTTATCGTCTTTTAATAAAATATTGTATCGAGGTTGATAATGCTTGATCAAAGAATTTTCTAACAATAACGCATCGTGTTCTGTATGGGTTACCGTAAATTCTATAGTATTAATTTGATCTACTAATTTCTTCGTCTTGTAATTATCATGATTTTTAGAAAAATAGGAGCGCACTCGTTTATTGAGACTTTTTGCTTTGCCTACATAAATCAATTGATTGGCTGCATTGAAGTATTTGTAACAACCTGGACCGGCTGGAATTGCGGGGGCAATTTTAGCAAATTCTTCTTTCGTCATAATTACATAAATATATAACTCGTGGTGCTCTTTTTTGTAACGCCTGATGGCAGAAAAACTTCTTCTTGAATTTGAATTGTCTTAAGTGGTTTGTATAGTAACTTCTGTACTAAATGCAATCCGTTTCTTGTTTTATTAGCGGTAATAAAAATGGATTTAATTTTCTTATTTAGCAAATCAACTACCACTTGAAGCACCTGGGTTACTAATTGCTCATCCTTAGCTTCATAATACAAGGTCATTGTCTGCATAGTAGCATCTTGAAAGGTATTAACATTGTATTGCGACTTAAAGCTGCTATCACTAATATCAGTATCCCAAAATTGTACAGCTATGGCTCTCCAATTTAAATCTAAGGCAGAAACCATTTGGGTATCTATACCCTTCGCATCTTCGGTAATTTTATAAAGCGAGTAGGGCTGACCCTCGAAGGTATTCCATTGATCTTGAAAAAATTGTTTAACAGAGTAATAGTTACCCTTTAAGGCCGTATCCTTAACGATTTTATTTTTATCTGCACGGCAAGAAATCGTTGATTGTGCAAATAGGAACAACAGTGCAAAGCCTATTAAAGAAATATATCTCATAGTGCGAATTTACAAAAAGCAAATTTAAAAAGTAGAAAAAAAAACAATAGTGTATATTTGTAAGTACATACTTGGATAGCCTTGTTTTTACAGGCACTTATTTTTTATTAATGACGTATTTATACAACCTTTTATTATTTTTCATAACACTCATTGGCGGCTTACTTCCGCTAAGAAATAAGGAATTTAATCCAGAAAGAATTAATACTATTTTAGCGTTCTCCGGATCCTTTCTGCTTGCCGTAACGCTCTTGCATTTGATACCTGAAACCTTTACTGATATTGGCTCTAAAGCAGGACTATATATACTCATCGGCTTTTTCATTCAATTGGTGATACAACGTTATACCCATGGTGTAGAACATGGCCATATTCATGTGCATCATCATGGAGAAAAAATGGCGCTTTCATCCGTCATTATTGGTTTGAGTTTACATGCTGCTATGGAAGGCATTCCTTTGGGTTTCAATTATCACTCCAACAGCACCGAACCGGCTTTGTACTTGGCTATTGCAACGCACAAATTCCCTGAAGCAATACTAGTAGCTTCTTTATTAATAGCTACAGGCAATAGAACTAAGATTATTCCTACCCTTATTTTCTTTTCAGCCATTACGCCATTAACCGCAATTTTAGCACACAATTTGGGTATTTATTTCTTATTCGTTTCCAATATTATTTCTGTAATCATCCCCATTGTTGCAGGTGCCTTTTTGCATATTGCTACTACCATATTTTTTGAAAGTGGCACCAAGCATCATATGCTCACCAACAAAAAAATTGTAGCCATTCTTTTGGGCGTTGGCCTTGGTTTACTTACTACCCTTATCCACGATTAATAATGTTAGTGCCTCCTCCTAAACATATAATCATTAGTCGGACAGATAGTATTGGAGATGTCATACTTACCCTACCATTAGCGGGGTTAATAAAAAAGCAATTTCCAAATTGCAGTATTAGCTTCATAGGACAGCCCTATACGCAAGCAGTTATTGAACGCTGCAATGAAGTAGATCAATTCATTAGCAAGGCCGATTTTATTGTTGCATCAGCTACTTTCGAAGCAGATGCAATTATACACGTCTTCCCAGATCTAGCAGTTGCAAAGGCTGCTAAAAAAATGAATATCCATTTTCGAATTGGCACCACCAACAGATGGTTTCATTGGTTGTATTGCAACCGATTAGTTCGCTTAAGCAGACGACATTCGCCCCTACATGAAGCACAATTAAATGCACAGCTGTTAAAACCAATTTTTTCACCAGCACATTACACTCTTGATCAACTTGCAGAAGCGGCATCTATAGATACAGCAGCAACTACCAAATTTCAATTAGATCAATCTAAATACCATTTAATTTTACATCCTACTTCTAAAGGAAGTGCAAGAGAATGGGGTATGCAAAATTTTGAAAAACTAATAAGCTTGCTCCCAAAGAATTTATTCACCCTCTATATTTGTGGATTAGAAAGTGACCGCGCTAAACTTGCACCTTTATTAGACCAATGTGATGATGAGCAGGTAATTGATTGTACCGGGAAATTCAATCTTAATACTTATATAGATTTTATTCAAGCTACCGATGGACTAATTGCTAATAGCACAGGCCCCCTACATATTGCAGCGTTAAGCAATAAAGATGCATTTGGCATCTATCCACCAATAAAACCTATGCATCCCGGCCGATGGGCTCCGATAGGAAAACATAGCTACGTTTTTGTTTTAGATAAAAATTGTGAACGCTGCAGACATTCGCAAAAAGCATGCGCTTGCATGTTAGCAATCAGTCCTATAGCGTTAGCAGATGCTATTTTTAAAGCTAGACAACAAAAATTAAATAAGCGCTAATATAGCATCCCATAATTGGTAGCGAAACTGAATACTTCTTTTTGCATATTCAGCCGCTTCTCTCCACTTATTCTCGTCATCGCCACAAAGTTCCGTTACCATTTCAATAGCTAAATGACTATGATGATCGCCATCTACCTCAATATGTCTTTCTAAATAATATTTAAATGGATTTATTTTTTCGGGATGACTAGAAGATAGTTCCTTTACTAAATTCATAAACATTTCTGGAATCAAATCTTCTCTTCCAAAAGTGAAAACCGCAGCTACAACATGTGCTTTTTGAGTGGCAATTACCTCAAACGTAAATTCAAGAAAAGCTTGCACTTTGGGAAGCGCAACGTGCTTCTTAATTACTTCCTGAATAGACATTCCTTTTTTCAAATCTTCTAAAAAAGCAGCAATAGCCGTAGTAGACGCTCCAAGTTGCTGCATGGCATTAACATACATTTCAAAATGACTGCTACGCATACCGTGTTCATCCACATCCGATTCTTCACCCAATACAATTTCATTAATCAAATAGCGCGTATTAGGATGACCAACGGGCACCCAAGGCACTTGCACACAGGTAAGTAATTGCTGCAGCGTTTTTAATAGCGACATAAAATCGAATACTGCATATACATGTTGCTCAGTAAACAATTGCAGTTGATCTATACGTTCTACTTTTTTATAAAGCGGGTGCGATAATAATGCTTGCCTATCGACCGCTATTTCTTTTTTAATTTGTTCTATTGAAGTGTTCATCTTTAAAATTTAGCTAGAGCGCTTTTTTGCATCCAAGTTTCTATACCATTTGGCAATGTCACTTTATACCAGTTAGATTCGCTTTGCAAAACGGAAACAAGGGTGCCATAAGGTACTTGTTTGCCTGCTTTAGAAAGCGGCGTTGCGTATTGCATTGCCTGATCGGACTGTACAACAAAAACAGTAGTTTTACTTAATTGCGACCAAGACAAATAGGCCATAATAAAAAAACAAGTACTTAAAAATAGTGCGGTATTCTTAATGGTACGAAACTGTTTCTTTGTTCGCAATGCCATAGGCAAATACATACACAATCCGACAACAACCAAAATAAAAAGTGCTGCAAAAGCCCAATAATTATGGAAATAAGGATTTACTAAAAGCCTCCACCATCTTAACAAAATAAAATCAAAATAGTTGGGTAATCTATCCACTAATCTACTTTGGGCAATCTGCAAATTATCCTCTGCGTCTTTATTAAAGGGATGAAGCAGTAATGATTTTTGAAAACAAGCAATGGATTCGGCAATTAAATGCTGATTATAATAAACCACTCCTTTGTTAAACCATAATTGATCTTGATAAGGAGCGTATTGCAACATACTATCTAACATATGGTTGGCAATATCCCATTGCTTATCTTGCATAGCCAGCCGAAAACGCTCCGGTAAAGCATCATCAGAAGCATTACCCCAAACCGTATAACTAGACAAAACAAGTACTGAGCAAACAATAAAATTGACTACTATCTTTTTCATCTTTTACTATTTTCTAGGTGAGTAATAATGGCAATGGTATCTTGATAGGTTTGCTGCATTTTATGCTCAGCAATTGAAGGCGCATATAAAGCCATCTCACAGTCGTTGATAACGGCGGTTACACTTTCTATTAGCTTTGGTTCTAATGGCCTTGCGGTCAATTTTTCTAAAGCTGCCTCTTTTGATAAGCTCGCTAAATCGATATGTAATGTATCGCTTAAGTACAACCAAATAGCTCTAGAGACCTCTTCATAAAACAACGTCGTTTGTTTTTGATCTAAAAAGACTTGAGCTTTTTTCATGCGCTTCAAAGCCACTCTATTCGATCGGCTATTACGTTTATCTATCCAAGCAGTCCAAATCGTTTGCCATTTAAGTTTACTTAATTGAATAATTAAAAATAAAGCAGCTAAACAGAGTGCAATCCAATACCAAGAATGATCAAAAGCATACAATGGTTGATGTACATTCAACAAGATTTTTGGACTATGAAATTGAGCAAGCGTATTTTTTCGAGCGCTATTGAAGTGCTTTCCTAAAACTACATGCAAATGAATTGCTTGTGAAACAAGTTGCTCATATTGTTTAGTTGTGGGATTAAAATAAGAAAAGGTAATTGGAGCAATTTCATAATCGCCAGGTGCGGTAGGCAACAACGCGTATTCAAATTGCTTAAAACCTTCAATTGTAGTTGTTCTTCCTGTAATAGAATCGACTACTATAGGGTCGTATTTTTCAATACCTTTTGGCAATTCAAATACAGGCGCTTCAATCAATTTTAAATTACCGGATCCTCTAATTAGTAATTTCAATTTTAAGGCATCATCCGTACTGCAGGTTTGTTTATCGAGTTGCACATCGAATTGAAATTTACCTACTGCGCCGGTAAAAGTGCTAGGTTTTTTTGCGCTCGGCACATCATTTACTTGAATGGTAACAGGCGCACTGGAAATAGAGACTGGAATATCTTTATAAGCCATTCCAGAAAACATGTCGTTGTCAAAAAACGGATCGCCCATAAACAAACTTCCAAATTGACTAAAAAAAGGATCGTCTGCAAATGGATTGGAACGCTTCGTTTTTTGAATCACCCTAACTAAGCCCTTAGCTTCAGCAGGATCTAATTGCAATTTGCCAACTTGCTGTGGGAAAAGTGCAGACTTCTTCAACAGAAAAACTTGATACTTTTTACCATTAATCACTTCTTCTGTGGGCTTCATTTCTTTGGGCAATTCAAAATCTTGCGTCCAAAAACCATTTAAAGAGGGTAATTTAGATATACTCATTTGCATAGGCAAACGTGTATAGAGCTTGTAACTGGTAGTTATTTGTTCGCCCACATAGGCGCTTGATTTATCTACACTTACTTTTATAAAAACATCTTTATTTAAATCGGCGGGAGCTTTTATTTCTTCTGCAGGCTGATTAGCTGGAGGCGCTTGTGCTCTTCCTCTACCAGAAAAGAGTTGCTGCATTTGTTGCATCTGCTGACGCATCATTGCCCAAGGATCTTGATCATCATCTCCAAACGGATCGCGACTAGAAGATCGCTGTTGGGCTAATGAACCATTTACCACCTGGATGGTCAGTGCATTAGAAGTATATGTATGATTGGCTGCATCTTTTGCTGTAGCACCTTGTACGGTACAAACACCTAAATGCTTTGGCTGCAATACATAAGAAATCGTAATTGACTTCGTCTCTACCATTCTATTGCCCATCATCTGAATATTGGATTGGGAAGATTGATAAGGTCCGCCTACAATTGTAAAATCGGCATAATTAGGTGGTGATAAACTTTCTATTTGTTGAGCATTCTGCAAGGTATAATCTACTTGCAATTGATCTTTTATGCCTATCTTTTCAGCACTTACCTGCGTGCTAAAAACCAATTGTTGCGCTTGGGCGACAAGGGTAGTTGAAAAAAATAAAAGCCACAATAATAATGACCTTAGCATAGCAAAAATTTTAGTTACAAATTTAATAGTTGAACGAGTTATCATAGCCTGAAAGTGGTTAAAAATGCGTTAAAACAATCGCTCAATTAGAAACAAAATATGTACTTTTAAGGGTATTACCTACAAAATCTATCATGAATAAAATTCAAAAATCTTGGGCCATGTACGATTGGTCTAACTCTGCCTATAACCTGGTTATCACCTCTACCATTTTCCCAGCCTATTATAAAGCCGTTACGCCAGCACACATAAAAATAGGTAATGGATCGGTTTCTAATAATGTAGTGTTTGACTATACCCTTGCACTTGCTTATTTACTCATCGCTTTTATGTCGCCCATATTATCTTCTATGGCAGATGTTGGTGGCAATAAAAAACGCTATATGCAGTTTTTCACCTATTTAGGAAGTTTGGCTTGTGTAGGTCTATTTTATTTTACCGACCAACATCTTTGGTGGGGCATCGCTTGTTTTGGCATTGCTGCAATAGGATATTGTGGCAGCTTGGTTTTTTACAATGCCTATTTACCCGAAATCGCTACTACGCAAGAACAAGATCGACTAAGTGCCTTAGGCTTTTCGTATGGATACATTGGATCCGTACTATTACAAATCCTCTGCCTCACCTTTATATTAGTTCCTACATTTTGGCATATACCCAACGAAGGCCTTGCTTCTCGAATATCCTTTTTATTAGTCGGAATATGGTGGTTAGGCTTTTCACAAATTCCATTTAGATTTTTACCTAATGCAACTAAACAACAAGTGTCGAAAACTAAAACAAATTTTAGCGCTAGTTTTAGCGAATTAAAAAAAGTGCTCTACCAAGTAAAAAAGATGCCAACACTCAAATATTATTTACTTGCTTTTTTCTTTTATAGTATAGGCGTACAAACAGTAATGCTTGCGGCTACCCTATTTGGCACCAGTGAAATCACCAAATCGAACGGTGAAAAATTGGGCATGCAAGAATTAATTACCATTATATTAATTATACAATTAGTGGCCATAATAGGCGCCACCTTATTGTCAAAAATATCTGCTCGCATTGGCAATATCAAAGCCTTACTATTAGCGGTAAGTATTTGGATTGGGGTATGCGTAGCTGCTTACTATACCAAACATGAAACTGCCTTTTATTGCTTAGCAGCTGTAGTGGGTTTAATCATGGGCGGCATTCAATCGTTAAGTCGCTCTACCTATGCTAAATTAATGCCCCCAACGCAAGATACCAGTTCGTTCTTCAGCTTTTATGATGTGAGTGAAAAAATGGCCATCGTCATCGGCATGTTTGCTTTTGGATTTATAGAGCAATTAACAGGCAGCATGCGCAATTCCATTTTACTTTTAATTTTATTTTTTATTGTTGGATTTATCTTTTTAACCCGAACTTTACAACATCAAAAAACAACTTCTTAATGAATCTTTATTCCATACAAACAGGCCTCTTTAAATTAGACGGCGGCGCCATGCATGGTGTTGTACCTAAAAGCATGTGGCAAAAATTTAATCCAGCTGATGAAAACAATATGTGTAGCTGGGGCATGCGCTGCTTATTAATAGAACAAGGCCATCGCTTGATTTTAGTAGATACGGGCATTGGTAATAAACAAGATGAAAAGTTTTTTAGCCACTACTATTTACATGGCGATTATACCTTAGACAACGAATTGAAAAAAGCGGGCTTTTCAAAAGATGACATCACCGATGTTTTTCTAACCCACTTGCACTTTGACCATTGTGGTGGCGCTATCGAACGACAAGGTGACCGATTAGTGCCTGCTTTTAAAAAGGCGACCTATTGGAGCAACGAAGATCATTGGAATTGGGCTGTTCACCCCAATGACAGAGAAAAAGCGTCCTTTTTAAAAGAGAATATTTTGCCTATCCAAGAAAGTGGCCAATTGCAGTTTATAACGACTAAAGATGCGGAAGAATGGTTGCCTAACATATCAATTCGCTATGTATATGGCCATACGGAGGCAATGATGTTGCCACAAATAAACTATAAAGACAAAACGATTTTATATTGTGCCGATCTTATGCCATCTGTTGCACACATTGCATTACCTTGGGTTATGGGCTATGATATGCGCCCTTTAGAGACCTTAAAAGAAAAGAAAAGTCTCCTTCAAGAAGCCGTAGAAAAAAATGTGTATTTATATTTTGAGCACGATGCTGTAAATGAATTATGCTCCTTGCAACAAACAGAAAAAGGCATTAAAC
>CAIWHF010000256.1 GCA_903912405.1 uncultured Bacteroidota bacterium
AATTGCTTTATTATAAAATGGCAGCCCCATGGCTTCTGCACATGCAGCAGCAATCAAATTGCTTTGATTATAGCCACGCTGTTGTTCTTTCTTATAATGTAGGGGAATAGCTACAATGCCGTCTATTTTGTGGAAGGCTTCAATTTCACTTAATTGTTGTCCCAAAAGGGATCCAAAATAAGTACCTATTGCTGGGCGATGCTCATATTTTAATGCGTGCATTAGTTGCTGAACAGCACTTTCTTGTGTAAAATAGAATAAGGAAGTTGCGTGTTTAAATGGAAATCGGCCTGCTAAACGAAGCGTTGTTTCATTATTAGGGAGTGCATGAAAATGTGTATAGGGCAACTCATGCTCACATGCAAAACATAAAGTATTTTCTTGTATTAGTAAAGCTTGTTTGCATAGAGCGCACAAGCTTGGGAAAAACAAATGCATCATGCTTTGTTTCCATTCATTCCAATAACGCATAATAAATAACTAAAAAATTAACTTGTAAACGTCTTCTATTTTATTAACCCATTTTATTTTAATACCAAATTTAGTGGTGTCTAAACCTTTAGCATTAGCTTTAGGCACAATAACCGCATCCATGCCCAACTTTTCTGCTTCTGCAATCCGTTGATCAATTCTATTTACGGCTCTTATCTCACCAGAAAGGCCTATTTCTCCAATTAATACTATGTTGGAGGGCAATGGTTTTTCTTCGTAAGAAGATAATAGAGCACATACGAGTGCTAATTCAATTGCAGGATCTTCTACTTTTATGCCCCCAGCAATATTTACAAAAACATCTTTGGCGCCGAACATAAATCCTCCTCTTTTTTCTAATACGGCTAACAAAAGTTGAATTCTACGCGTGTCAAAACCGCTTACTGTTCGCTGCGGCGTGCCATATACCGAATTGGTTACCAAGGCTTGCACTTCTATCATTAGCGGCCTTAATCCTTCCATGGTGCCGGCAATTGCAATGCCGCTTAAAAGCTCATCATGTTGCGAAAGCAAAATTTCTGAGGGATTAGCAACCGGACGCATACCCGTCGATTGCATTTCGTAAATTCCTAATTCTGAAGTTGATCCAAAACGGTTTTTTAGGGTACGCACTATTCTATAGGCATAATGACGATCGCCTTCAAATTGAAGTACCGTATCTACCATATGCTCTAAAACCTTTGGTCCGGCAATAGTGCCATCTTTGGTTATGTGCCCAATAATGCAAACAGGTATATTACTTAGTTTGGCAAATCGTTGAAATTCAGCGGCACATTCTCTTACTTGAGATACACTTCCTGCAGCACTTTCTACTAAAGACGATTCCATTGTTTGAATAGAATCTATGATGATTAAATCGGGTTTAATTTTTTTTGCTTCCTGAAAAATTGTTTGGGTAGTACTTGCGTTTAATAAATAGACCTGCTCATTTTTTAATTGCATCCTTTCGGCACGCATTTTTATTTGTTGAGCACTTTCTTCACCCGAAACATAAAGGGTAATTTTATTTTTCCATTGTAATGCACATTGCAAAAACAGCGTTGATTTACCAATCCCTGGTTCGCCTGCAACCAAAATAACAGAACCAGGCACTAAGCCGCCACCCAATACCCTATTGATTTCCGAATCGGGCATTGCGATACGTTGTTCCTCCGTAAATTGTACTTCATCGATTTTTTGAGCACTTACTTTTTGTTGACTTCCATCTTCCCAAATCTGATTTACCAATTTTTTATCTTCCTTCTGAATCACTTCTTCAACTATAGAATTCCATGCACCACAAGATGCACATTTGCCATTCCACTTCGGAGTTTCGTGACCGCATTGTTGACAGAAGAAAGCTGTTTTTGTTTTTGCCATGGTATACAAATGTATAAATTTTGATGCTGGTTATTTTAAAAAAGGATTGAGAAATACAATTATAAAAAATGAAAATTGCCCTAAAATAAAAAAGCCATTCCGAAGAATCGGAACGGCCTAACTTACTAACCCAGTAAATTCACAACTAGTACAAAGGTACTAAATCATGGCAAACTGAAAAAAAGATTTTAAAATATTGCTAT
>CAIWHF010000257.1 GCA_903912405.1 uncultured Bacteroidota bacterium
AGTAGCCACTACCTGTATTAAAGAAGAGCATTTGGGTGAAAACAATACAGATTTTTTATGTTTAAGTTTGTCTTCTACAGATTACATTGGGCATCAATATGCTCCCAATTCAGTTGAAGTTGAAGATACTTATATTCGTTTAGATAAAGATATCGCTACTTTTTTACAATATCTTGACAATACTATAGGTAAAGGAAATTATCTAATTTTCTTAACAGCCGATCATGGTGCAGCGCACAATGCCAGCTTCTTAAAAACAGAGCATATACCTGCAGGAATTGCGGATGAAAAAGAAGCTGTCAAAGAATTAAAAAGTTTTTTAATTGCAAATTTCGGAACTGATTCAATGGTACTTGGGTTAGAAAATTATCAGATAGTGTTCAACGAAACGTTTATTGCAGCTCAAAAATTAGATAGATCCCTTGTGCGCTCTAAAGTAATGGAGTGGGCACATAATCAAGTTGCTGTTCAATTTGTTGTAGATATAGAGCACATACAAGATGCCGCAGTGCCTACTGTAATTAAAGAAAAAATAATTAATGGATATGCTACGCAAAGAAGCGGGAGTATACAATTAATATTGAATCCGGCGTGGTATGAGGCGTATAGCAAAACGGGTACAACGCATGGTACCTGGAATCCATACGATGCACATATTCCTCTTTTATGGTATGGTTGGCATATTCCAAAAGGCGCTTCTAATAAAGAAGTTTATATGACAGATATAAGTGCTACTTTAGCGTCTTTATTACATATTCAAATGCCTAATGCATGTATAGGCAAACCTATTTTTAATAATTAATTCGTTATGGGAAAATATATTGTAAAGGTTTTAGAAACCGAATATTTAAATGTAGATGTTAAACGTTTTGTAGTAGAACGCCCCTTAGACTATAATTTTATTCCTGGTCAAGGTACAGAAGTAGCTATCAATAAAGCAGACTGGGATACGCAATTTAGAGCCTTTACTTTTACCAATTTAGAGTCGGATACGCACCTGGAATTTATTATTAAGATTTATAAAGATCATCATGGCGTAACGAATGAACTAGGCAAAGTAAATGCAGGCGGAGAGCTTATTATTCAAGAGGCATTTGGTGCAATTACCTATCAAGGACCCGGTGTGTTTTTAGCAGGCGGGTCTGGTATAACTCCTTTTCTATCCATATTTAGAAAATTGCACAAAGAAAAAACGATTGCAGGTAATCGATTGATATATTCTAATAGAACGGAGGAAGATGTTATTCTAGTAGATGAATTGAATACAATGCTAGGAGAGCAATTGATCTATTTTTTCTCTCATGAAAATACAATTGGTTTCACGCATCATCAAATAAATCGAAATTATCTCATAGAAGCAATACGTTCCTTTGATCAATATTTTTATGTATGCGGACCTGATAGTTTTGTAAAAGCTATTTCTAAGATATTAGTAGATCTTGGTGTGCAAGCCAACGCTTTAGTTGTAGAACAATAGCTTAAGGCCTTCCACCTCCGGCAAAGCGTCTATTCCAATAACTCTCATGCAATGAACTGATCATCACGCCACCAGAGGTAGAGGCATGTACAAAAAAATGATTGCCTAAATAAACGCCAACATGACCAATATGTCTTCTTCCACTTTTGAAAAAGACTAAATCGCCTTCGGTCATATCTTCAAATGAATAGAGTTTGGTACTTTGTTGATATTGTTCTTGTGCAGTGCGTAATAATTGTTTTTTGTAGATTTCTAACAATACCATTTTGGTGAATGAAGAACAATCAATGCCAGCCTTTGTATTGCCTCCTAATCGATAACTAACACCATACCATTCTTCAATTAAATAGTAGAGGGGCAGGTTTGCAATTTGCTTAGGTAGGCAGCCCATTAAAGAGGCATATTTTAATTGCAATTCGTCGGTAGTAGCAGGCTTAATAATTTCATACGTTCGTCTTACCGTATCATTACTAATTTCTAATTTGTCTTTAAAGGTGCCTTTTTTAAAATTGTTTCCGCCCATTTCAATCTGAGTAAGAAAATGAGGCTCATTGTCTTGTTTCTCTTCTTTGGGTATAGGGTCAAAAAGTCCGCAACTAGCAAATAAGCTTGCCAGCAGTAATGTTGAAAATAGAAGGGTAACGTTTTTTTTCATAATAGTTCAATAAACAAAGCCACATCCTGAGATGTGGCTTTTCTTTGTAGCGAGGACAGGGATCGAACCTATGACCTTCGGGTTATGAGCCCGACGAGCTACC
>CAIWHF010000258.1 GCA_903912405.1 uncultured Bacteroidota bacterium
ACAACATTTATTTTTTTATTGATTTTGTTTTTGTATTATTTTTTCTGTTTGGTTTAAGTTTGTCTGTTTATAGAGTTTTCAAATTGAATAAACCTTAAACTCAAGTACCTGGTTCAAGTGTTGCAATTTAATTACAGGCAACTACTTACTATTAGCACATCAAGGTAATCACTTTCAACAACTCAGATTTACAAAACAATAATTTCATAACCGTAAGGGTTCATGCGATGCATGAACCCTTATTTAAATTTCATACAATATGAACACAAGAACATTAATTATCATTGTAAGTCTATTGTTGCCAAATCTAGTACATGGACAATTTAAACATTATATAAGTTATAATACTTTGATGTACCAAGATTTCTTTAATAGAGAAAACGACAAATTCCTATTAAAACAATCTATACGAACTCCAGCTATGAGTTATAAGATAGAAAGTAAAAATATAGGAATTGAAGCATTTTTCAATAGTCATCCTGATATTTATTACGTTTTAGGAGGGAAAATTATACCTCCAATTAATAGTATAACACAAATAATATCTCACAATTTGGGATTAACCACGCATTACAATATATTGAATAAACATTATTTAAAGATTTGTCCTATGGTTGGAATTATAAAGAATTGGTATGATGCTAAAATATTAGAGAGTGTAGGTGTAACACAGAACGGCAAATGGTGGGAATCAATTATTAGTACTCAAAAAGAATCAAAACTTGGATTTGTTGGCGGTGTGAATATAAATGCACCTATCTATAAAAAACTGTATGCTAATACCAATTTAAGATACTCTTACTTTCCAACTGCACAGTATAACAAGCAAAACTTTATGTGGGAAGTAGGGTTGGGATATATGCTACAACGAAAAAATTAAACGTATTGAAAACCTTTTATTTGAAGTATTTCAAATTTTTTTATAATTGTTTATAAAATTTTTGTAAAATAATTTGAATTTTTAAAAAGTTTGGCACGGTTATTGTATATACCTATACAAGATTACTTTATTGGTTAAGTAATTATCGTTAGTACGAAATTAAACACGTTATGCCTTTATCGGTTTATTGGTTGTTACAAAAGGGGCGGGAACCGCTCCTTATTTTTTTGTACTCCTATAAAATAGTTGCACCTTTGAGCTATGTTACAACTCCATTACAAGAAAGTTCGTCATGCTTTCGAATACCCATTTACCATTTCTAAAGGAACTAAAACACATCAAGAAGCATTGGTAGTAGCCTTAGGCATGGGCCCTTACTGGGGCTTTGGAGAAGCCTGCAAAATAAATTACTATGGTATAGACCTCGATGCCATGATAAGCCTGCTGGAAAGTAAAAAACAAGTTATACAAAAATACGCCCTCACCGACCCAGAACGCTTTTGGCATTTTTTACACCACCTTTTTCCAGATCAGCATTTTTTAATAGCCGCTCTAGATTGCGCGGGTTGGGATCTGTTTGCCAAAATGCGACAAAAGAAAGTATACCAATTAATAGGCGTTGAACAATTACATGCACTTACCACCAATTATACCATTGGTTTGGCTGCGCCAGCCGAAATGCTCGAGAAAATGAAGGCGCACCCTTGGCCTATTTATAAAGTAAAAATTAGCAATGCAAAGGATATCGATACCTTGGCGCTACTTAGAGCACATACTAAGTCGCTTATTCGAATAGATGCCAATGAAGCTTTAGATGTAACTACTACTTTAAAATTGCTTCCCGAATTTGAAAAATTAGCTATTGAAATGATAGAGCAGCCCATTGCAAAAGATAATTATGAGGGCATGCAAGAGCTAAAAGCAAAAAGCAGTATCCCGTTTTATGCAGATGAAGCCTGTGTAACTGAAAACGATGTGAAACGTTGCAAAAATGCATTTCATGGAATCACGATTAAACTCAGTAAATGTGGCGGAATAACACCAGCTTTAAGAATGATAAAAGAAGCTAGAAGTCTTGGAATGTCCATAATGCTTGGCAATATGAATGAATGTAGTATTGGCACTGCAGCCTTGGTACATCTGCAACATTTGGTAGATAAAATGGATGCCGATGGGCCTTTGTTGCTAAAAGAAGATAGTGGTAAAGGGCTCTTTTATGAGCATGCTACAGCCTGTGTAGAAGATAAAAACGGATTGGGCATACAAGCCCTTTAATGAAAACGCTTTGGTCCGTAATTTCGATTAATATCCGAACCGCAACCACAGCCTTTTTTTGCACTTGCACAAGAACTCAATAGTTGGCTGGCTAAAGCAACTAACAATAAACCATAAATAATTTGTGCAGCTTTGTGCTTCATAGGTAAACTGATTACATTTGTAAAAATAACAAAGCAATTTTAAATTCTGCTAAAAATATTTTAATCGCACCCTTAGATTGGGGAATGGGACACACCACACGCTGTATACCCATAATCCATCATTTACTTAATGAAGAAAAAAGGGTTTACTTCGCTGGCAACGAACAACAGCAAGCACTCATCAAACATTACTTTCCTACGCTGCCCTGCCTTTACTTAGCCGGTTACCAAATTAAATATAGCAAGCGGCTCTTATTTTGGAAATTAGTACTTCAAGTTCCCAAAATAGGTATAAGTATACTACGAGAGCATCAGGCTTTAAAAAAAGTACTTGCTACACATACTATAGACACCGTTATTAGTGATAATAGATATGGATTGTGGCATTCTTCTATTAAAAGCATTTTGCTAACACATCAAGTAAGATTACCCGTAAATGTAGGCAAACTCTTCAACCCCATTGTACAGTTTTGTTATGAACAATTACTAAGCAAGTTTTCTACAATTGGCATCGTTGATCAGGAACAGCTACCTTATTTAGCCGGTGCATTATCGCATCCGAAACAATTGCCCAAAAAGGCCCATTATATCGGTTGGCTTTCTGCTTTTAGTATAGACAACCCAACAAGTGCACGAGATGAGAAATATGTTTTAGTAATACTGTCCGGTATAGAACCCCAACGCTCTATTTTAGAACAAAAACTAATACCTATTTTAAAAGAAAACAAAAGCAATTTTGTTATTGTTGGTGGGCATCCCACTTTAAAAACACCAAGTGCTTTTCCAGAAAACGGACAGTACATTCCCTATGCCGATGCCCAATCCCTTTTTCAATTGGCACAAGCAGCATCGTTAATAATTGCAAGAAGCGGCTATTCAACTATTATGGATTTAGGATGGATAAACAAACCTGTTTTACTCATTCCCACTCCCGGACAAGCAGAGCAAGAATATCTTGCGCATTTTTTACATACCACTTATGGAATTACTACGTGCACTCAAGACGCAATAAGCTCCGAATACATCAACCAAACTCACAAAACACTAAACCTTGACAAAGAGCAATATGTTGTTTTTAAAACTTTGATGTAATATTTATTTTAGAAAAAAGAGATTAAAGACTAATTTTTTATTTGCACCTTTGCACTGGTGAAACAAAGCACGAAAGCACACTTAGCACTATTGGGTGCTAATTTCTTCTACGGAGCCGGATTTACGGTGGCAAAGCATATTATGCCTCGTCTCCTACAACCCGCAGCTTTTATATTCTTACGCGTAGCCATAAGCACTTTATTGTTTTGGGGTAGCTATCTGTTGGCCAAAGAATGGAGAACGGGAATCAAAAAAGAACATTGGTGGAGATTGGTAATGGGTGGAATTTTTGGTGTTGCCGTTAATCAGTTATTATTTTTTGAGGGATTAAATCTCACTTTTCCTATTCATGCATCTTTAATGATGATGAGCACCCCTTTATTAATAACCTTATTTGCATCGATACTATTAAGAGAGCGTATTTCTTGGGACAAAAGTTTAGGCTTGGTGATAGGCATTAGTGGTGCTATTTTATTGATGAGTGCTGGAAAAGAAATAACACAAAATGGCACTTCTAGCAAAGGTGATTTTCTTATATTTCTCAATGCGGCCTCCTATGCTATTTACTTAGTTACCATAAAACCCTTAATGAAATTATATAGACCATTGATAGTTATACGATCTGTTTTTTTAATTGGTGGTATCTGTGTCATTCCTTTTGCTTGGAGTAGCTTGCCCTTGATTCATTGGCAAGCATTTGACGCAACAGATTACGCGTGCTTGGCATTCATTATTATTTGTTGCACTTTTTTTACCTACTTATGGAATGCTTATGCATTACAAGTGTTAAGTCCGTCTACAGCTGGTGCCTATATCTACTTACAGCCTTTTTTTGCAGCAGCCATAGCCATGGTGTTTCTGGGAGAAGGATTTACAATAATAAAAGCCGTGGCTACACTACTCATTTTTTCTGGAGTATACTTAGTAAATTTTGGTTTTAAAAAATACGCTAAATAGGACTATTGATTACCAAACATAATCTTGTTTGACGCTCTTTTCCAATTGCAAAATAAGCTCATTAGTAGCAGGGCACTTATCAAGATTTTGAGTAAAGGTATCGTTGTATAAATCAAACGGTTTTTTATTATGATGCGGAAATTGACTACAATCTAGAGGGCGTATTTCGTAAATACTACACTTGTTGGTTTTCAAATTCAAGAATTGACACGGTGTTGTTTTGTTTACCCAATCACCATTATCCTCATCTTGCATCAACCATTTATCTTTAAAAGCCTTCACCGACATATTGAAGTGTGCGGCAATTCTTTTCAAATCACTTGCTGTATAAGTGGGAGTCATTGTTTTGCAACAATTAGCACAAGCTAAACAATCCACCGCTTTCCATACCCTAGCATCTGTTTCTTTTACTAATTTTGGCATATCTTCTGGTACGATACGATCCAATTTAGCAAGGAATTTTTTTAATCTTCCTTTGTTACCAGCAGCGCGTTTTTTAAATTTCTTAATGTCCATAATGCTTGCGAAAATACATAGTTTCGTTGTAATCCTAGTGTATTTTTTATTTTTTTATAAAGCCCGCTTCCTTACCTTTGTAATAAATGCATATCTAACGCTTAGCTTAGATATGATGGTAGATCCAATGAGCATCAACGTTACTTCAAAAATTAATAGTATTACCCTAATTCTTGCAATGGCTTTAAGTGCTTTTGCAAATGGACAAGTTAGAGATAGCACTCTTCACTTTGTAGATTCGATTCAATTACAGATCAAAGATTCATCGCAATTACCGAAACCCAAATTAAAAACACTTAAAGGGGTTGTATTCGACAAAACAATTAATGAACCCGTAGCATTTGCTACCATATACTTTCCTAAAAGTACGGTTGGTACAGTTGCCGACGAGCAAGGTTATTTTGAATTGAATTTTGAAAAGGTACCTAACGATACCTTACGAATTCAAGCTATAGGATATAAAACCTTCAATTATTTATGGAGTAAAAACCCAATTGACTCCTTTGCCCATTTTGTAATAGAACAAAGTAACACGATGCTTAAAGAAGTAGTAATTAAGGCAGGCGAATCGCCTTCTATACTATTTATGAAAGAGGTTTTTAAACATAAAAACAGCAATGATATTAGTAAGAACAGCAATTACTCCTACGAATTATACAACAAACTAGAAGCTGATGTTACGGGATTGACAAAAGCACAATTTGAAAAGATTCCTTTTACAAAACCGTTTAGTTTCATCTACAATAATCTGGATAGCACTAGCGAACAAGAATCGTTTTTGCCAGTATATTTAATAGAAGCCTTATCGGATTATTACTGCTCCAATAATCCCAAAGGACAACGAGAGATTATAAAGGCAAGCTTACAAAGGGGTATCGAAAATGAAAGTATTGCTCAGTTTTTGGGGAGCATGTATCAAAATATTAATTGCTACAACAATTTTATAGATGTATTTAATAAAAAATTTATAAGTCCATTAAGTTCGGCAGGACTACTTTTTTATAAATATAGAATTACAGATACACAGTATGTAAAGGGAGTTCCAGTAATACAAGTACAGTTTAAACCAAAACGAAAAGGAGAAAATTGTTTTTTTGGTTCTTGTTGGATAGTAGATTCCAACTACTCGTTGCAACGCATCAACTTAAATATACCCGAAGAAGCCAATGTAAATTTTATTGACAAGGTAAGTTTGTATCAAGAGTATAAGATACTAGAAAACAATGCATGGGTTTTGAACAAAGACAAATTAAGTGCTCATTTTATATTGCCGTATGGTTCAAAATTACCGGGATTTATTGGTCGTAAAACCAGTTCATATAAAAACATTCACGTAAATGAGGCATTTATTTTAGACTCCATCAACCGTGTTGCTCAGCAAAAAGAGCTGAGCATAGTAGCTGGAGCGAAAGACAAAGACAAATTGTATTGGTTAGAAAACAGACATGATTCCCTTTCACAAAACGAAAAGAATATTTACAAATTCATAGATACGGTACAAACATTACCCGTCTTTAAACTTTATAAACGAGTAATACAAGTTGTAACCTTAGGCACATATGATACCAAGTACTTTCAGTTTGGACCTTATTGGTCTATGTATAGTAGAAACAGAATAGAAGGTACTCGATTTCGTTTCTCTATGGGAACTACTAAAAATTTATTTAAAGATTTATATCTTTTTGGATATGCAGCCTATGGCACCTTAGATCAAAAATGGAAATATAAGGGGAGTGCTTTGTTTTTACTCAATCGTGCTCCAAGGTCTTATGTATATGCTTCTTACAAGCATGACTTAGACAGGCAAACGGGTAATTATGAAGACGCTACAAGTGACTATCTCTTTGGTAATATTATTAGAAAAAGTGGAGTGCCTATAAAATTGGCCTTTTCTGATGAATATCGTTTAGAGTTTTTTAAAGAGCGGTTTAATGGTTTTTCATTTCACACACAACTAGTCCATAAAAACTTTACACCCTATGCACCATTGCCTTATAATTTCATTTTTGATCAAAACTATAATAACGGCATAAGCTTATCCAATACAGAGTTTGGAATTAAATTACGCTATGCCTATAAAGAAAAATTCTTGGAAGGTGATTTTCTAAGAGCAAGCCTTGGTTCAAAATACCCTATTGTTGAATTAAAAATTGCGGGCGCCATTGGTGGTTTTTTGAAAAGCTCCTATACCTACCAAAAGGCTCAATTGAGCGTATCCGATAATGTGAATATAGCTCCATTTGGAAATCTATATTATAAAGTATTTACCGGTAAAGTACTCGGCGTGGTTCCTTATCCTTTATTAGAAGTGCATCCGGGTAATGATTTTCATTACTATAATAGAAACGATTTTAACATGATGTATCGATACGAATTTTTAAGTGATCGATATGCTGGGTGCATGATTGAGCATACGATAGGGAATGGTCTTTTTAATTATATTCCAGTTGTTAAGAAATTCAAATTACGACAGTTTTGGAATCTAAAAGCCTTGTATGGTAATTTGAGTAAGGAAAATTACGATTTAAATAACCCTAGTATCAGTAGTTATAATTATCCGTTCAGAACCTTATCTAATATACCTTATATTGAATTGGGAACGGGCATTGAAAATATTCTTCAAGTGTTTCGACTTGATTTTGTTTGGCGCTTAAGTCCAACAAATATTGTAGAAAGTATACCAAGAAATTTTGGCGTATTTGGTAGTGTAAAATTCGAGTTCTAAGCCATTTCCCAAACTGCTAAAATTTGAGCAGCATGGTTTTTGGTTTCAACTTTGTCTATAACATGTTCAATAATTCCTTTTTCATTAATTAGAAAAGTAACACGATTGGTGCCCATATACGTTCTACCCATAAATTTCTTTTCACCCCACACTTCATAAGCGGTCACAATATCTTTAGACTCATCGGCAACAAGAGGGAAACTCAAATTAAACTTAGTTTCAAATTTTTTATGACTTGCTACGGAGTCGGTACTTACACCAATAACAACAATGCCTTTCTTTTTTAGTAAGGCACTATTTTCTTCTAAATTACACGCTTGTGCGGTGCATCCTGGTGTATTGTCTTTTGGGTAAAAATACAACGCTACTTTTTCCCCTTTAAAATCGGACAAAGAAATTTTGTTGCCATTCTGATCTACCCCTTTAATAGCAGGTGCTTTTTTACCAATTTGAATGCTCATGATGTTGTTTTTTAATTAAACAATTATTTGCTAATAAAGTTGAAGGAAAGTGTTTTTTTATTGCCATTTTCATCTGTTGCAAAAGCTTCTAAAACATGCTTACCGGGTTTACAATGTGCATCCATTTTATAATACCATTCTTTCCCTCTTTGTTCAAAACAAATCCAATGCTTATCTATTGTGCATTGAAAAGAGGCAATGCTTGTGTACGCATCACGTACTTGAAATCGAAGTTCGTTACTTATTTTACCCTGCTTTGCCGAAGTCATTAAGGTTATCGCGGGTGCGGTAGTATCTATTAATAGTTGAAAACTTGCTAATTCTTTGGTAGTAACTACAAACCGTTCGTCGTCTAATACCGCTGCTTTATAAACCGTATCTTGTTGATTGATGCATTGCATAACCACTTTGTTTTGCAAATGAATTGGGACTTCTCGATTAGGCCTTATAGCTATGTGCATAGCTTTGTGAAGCGGTATAGCCAATTGATTTGTAATCACCTGAGGAGAAAGTCGGGTTCCGGATTTAATTATAGGATTAAATGGAGCATTGTCATAAACACTATTTTCTGGAATAGTAATAGCTACTGCATCTTTTTCAAAAGCGTAGGCTGTATTTGGGAAAAGGGTATAATTGTTTTTTACAGTATCTATTGCAGCAACAACGATAGTGCCCATTATTGTAGTGCTATTAGAAAGTGCATCTATACATTCAATTTTTAATTCATGATGTTCTTTAGGCAACCAATTAAATTGCTGATTGGGATGGGTATATAAATGCGTTAAAGCATTGCCAGGCAGGCGAAATAAAAGCTGCACCCAAGACGAACTATTTTTATATAAAGGATAATCAACAAAAGCATGCATATAGCGTGTAACGTCATATCCAATATCATCTAGGGTAATGGTTTGTATCAGTTGCTGATCGATATAAACCCTGCAGATATAGTAGGTCAATGTATTGGTGCTGCCTTGCATATAATCATTGATCTCTATGCCCCATCCGGGATTGGAGGAACTTACATACATGATATTTTTCACCAAATAAGCAGTCCCACTTTTTTGTAAATCATACGCTTTTCTGGTAGGGTCATAGTTGCTTTTAGATCGATCATACGTACATATACGAATCGGAATCGGGGCAAGCGTATCTGCTATCGATAGTCCAAACAACATCGGATTTAAAGGATGTTCGCTAAGCGTATTACGTATTTCAAAATGAAGATGCGGCGCTGTAGATGAGCCCGTATTGCCACTATAGGCAATAAATTGTCCTTGTCTTACTGGAAATTGATCAGGATTTAGAGTTACATCAATATTCCATTTTTTTTGTGCGTATTGTTGTTGTCTGACAAATTTCTGGAGGGCCGGTTCAAAATCATTTAAATGCGCATACAGGGTAGTAAAACCATTGGGATGCGTAATATAAATAGCATGACCAAAGCCTACTGCATCTAATTTTATTCGTGATACATAACCACTAGCAGCGGCATGAACGGGTAGATTTTCTTTACCCAATGTCTTAATGTCTATACCACTATGAAAATGATTAGGTCTGCATTCACCAAAATTACCTGCTAAAAAAATAGGAGTAGCAAGTGGATTTGTAAAATAGTTTAAGGGATAGGTGTGTTGTGCATAGGTAACAATGCCTAATAACATTAAATAAATCAACGCTGCGGTTTTCTGAAATAATTTCATGATTTAAAGATACAGCAGCCATAGAAAATAATCACTTTTTTAAATGCCTTTTCGTAATGAAATTGTATTTTTGCGAGGCTTATAAAAGACCAATTAGATAATGTTTGGAAAACTAAAAAATAAATGGAAGCTAAGTTCTACTCAATTAGCATTAGTGTTTATAACTTTTGCACTGGGTGGAAGTAGCTGCAGTTGGCTAAGCAAACAGATGATAAGTCTTTTTCTTGATACCAAGTCTTTACTTTGGTGGGTCTTATACTTAATAACAGTTTGCCTCTTATGGCCACTGTGTGTTTTAATAATTAGTATTCCTTTAGGGCAATTTACTTTTTTTAAATCCTACGTTACAAAGATAGTAAAGCGTTTCCGACCCTAATTAATGTAATATACTGTGAATAATAGCTAGTGATTTCATAGTATGCATATGTTCGGTATGTTGTTTCAAAAACAACAACATCCAATCTAATACCTCTTTTCTTGTTTGGCTATTTGATTTAACGTGTAATAGCGACTGCATCGATGTACATTGCATAATAGCTGATAATAATATTACACCATCTTTTTTTAACACACTAGCATCACCTGTATTATTTGCTGTAAAGGTGGCATCGCTTATACTTATAAAAGGGGTATGCTCAGAATAAACACCTTGAATAGCATAGCCTAAATAAGCAGCACAAGAAAGCGTAAAATAAATAGGATAATTACCCATCTCATTCGGCGGCGTAGCGTCAAGTGTTTGTAAGAATTGTTCGGTAAAATCAAATAAGTCTGTTTGTATACTTGCTTCTGGTAATAAGCGAAGTAATAATTCTATAGCATACAAAGCCACCGTATTGGCTACAACTTGCTCTTGCACTTGTTGATAATAATAGGCAACCCCAAATTCTTTAATAGATTGTAACGACTTATTAGGCTTATGTTCTACAACTACATCCAACTGACTACCTATTTGTAACAAACCAGCTCTGTTTGTTTTAGACTTAACACCTACACTTCTTACACCTTTCATCAAGTAGGATTGCACTCCATACATCTCTGTAAAGAGTGTACAGATCAAACTTGTCTCTCCATATTTTGTTGTTCGCAAAACAATGGCTTTTGTTTTTTGCTGCATCTACGGATTGATTATCAATTTTGAAACCATTACCTCTTGTCCCAATTTATCAGAAGCAAAAATTAAATATACACCGGGAGCGGGTTTGTGACCAGTATAATCTACTCCATTCCAAATGGCTTGTCCGCCAAGTGCTTTGGTTTTATATACTAATTGACCATTGATATCTGTAAAGCGCACATCAGCATTTTCTAATAAACCTTTTATAGCAATGGTTCCAGAAAAGCTTGCGCTACTAATTGGATTAGGGTACACCAATACCTCTTTATAGGTGTCTCCACCTTCCGTGGCTGTACTTTTAAAACTTACCAAACCAAACTCTGTACCAAAATATACATCACCCGTTTTACTATCAATACTAATTGTGTTAATATTATTAGACGGCAAAGGGCTGTTGTCTACTGTAAAGCGTTGAATGATTTTTGTAGCATCTTCACTAATCAGCCATATACCATTATTAGAACCTACCCATTTTCTATTGGCACCATCAACAGCTATTGCTGTAATATTTTCTCCAGCAAATAAATAGGAGGCAAATTGATCATACTGCACAATTCGTATTTCTGCTTCACAAGTTCTTGTTATTACATTTCTTGGACAGTTTACAATTCCGATGCCGTTGTCTGTACCTATCCAAAT
>CAIWHF010000259.1 GCA_903912405.1 uncultured Bacteroidota bacterium
ATAGTATCTTTATTATAAATAATTATAAAGATCTAATTATATTAGTTAAATTACTAATAGATTATTTATTTGCCTTTTATTAGTGATAAACTAAGTATATGCCTAAAAGCAATAAGAAAACAACTACAAAAAATTCAATTCTTGCAAAAGAATTATATAACTTTTTCGGATTTGACACCTTTAAAGGTGAACAAGAAGCCATTATTGAAAGTATTTTAAATAAAAAAGACACTTTTGTTATTATGCCTACAGGCGGTGGCAAATCCCTTTGCTATCAGTTGCCTGCCTTAATGAGTGAAGGCGTTGCTATCATTGTATCTCCTTTAATTGCCTTGATGAAAAACCAAGTAGATTTAATTAGAAGTTACAATAACGTTGATCAAGTAGCTCATTTTTTGAACTCTTCGCTTACGCGCGCTCAGCAAAAACAAGTGAAAGCTGATTTAAGTTCAGGTATAACAAAAATGTTATATGTAGCTCCGGAAACGCTAACGAAAAAGGAAAATATCGACTTTTTTCAAGATATAAAAATTTCTTTTTTTGCAGTTGACGAGGCCCATTGCATTTCAGAATGGGGCCATGATTTTAGACCAGAATACAGAAAATTAAGGGGTATTATAGATGAAATAAATCCGAACATCCCTATCATAGCACTTACAGCAACAGCCACACCCAAAGTACAAGATGACATTGTAAAAAATTTAACTTTAAACAATCCCAATATATTTATTTCTTCATTTAACAGAACAAATTTATATTACGAGATACAACCAAAAGGGAAAAAAGAACAAACCTTACGCAACTTGGTGAAGTTTATCAATACCATGAAAAACAAAAGTGGTATTATTTACACCCTTAATAGAAAAACGACCGAAGAACTAGCAGATACACTCAAAGCTAATGGGATAAAAGCCGTTGCTTATCATGCTGGATTTGAATCGGCCGATAGAGCTAAAAGGCAAGACATGTTTTTAATGGAAGAAGTGGATGTTATTGTTGCTACTATTGCTTTTGGGATGGGTATCGACAAACCAGATGTTCGTTTTGTAATTCACTACAATATTCCAAAATCAATTGAGAACTATTATCAAGAAACTGGTAGAGCTGGCAGAGATGGCTTAGAAGGAAAATGTATTCTCTATTATTCTCATAAAGATGTTCAAAAAATGGAGCATCTTATGCGCGACAAGCCCTTAAGCGAACGAGAAATGGGTGCTCAGTTAATAACAGAAACCGTTTCCTATGTAGAATCAGGGGTTTGTAGAAGAAAATTACTCTTACATTATTTTGGAGAAGATTACACGCAAGACAACTGCGGACAATGTGATAATTGCCTACATCCGAAAGAGAAAATAGAAGTTAAAGACAGCGTAAAAATTGTATTGGACACAATACATCAGCTAGACGAGCGCTTTAGCATTATTTATGTTGTAGACGTAATATTAGGTAAGAAAAATCCACCAATTGCTACTTTCCGTCACAATAAATTAGCTTGTTATGGAAGTGGGTTAATTATGGATATGGATGATAATTTCTGGCAATCATTAATCCGTCAAATGATGCTAGAAGGTATGATTAGAAAAGATATTGAAGAGTATGGCATCCTAAAAATCAATCCTAAAGGAGAGAAATTTTTAAAAAAACCATATTCTATAAAAGTTGTTCTAAACCATGTATTTAATGAAGATGGAACTGATGAAGAAATAGAAACTGGAAATTCTAATGGTGTATTCGACGAGCAATTGTATGCAATGCTAAAAGAAACCAGAAAAGAAGTAGCTAAAGAAAAAAACCTACCTCCCTTTGTAGTATTCTTAGAAAATTCATTAGAAGATATGGCCCTCAACTACCCTACAACTATGGAAGAGTTAGAGCGCATCCAAGGGGTAAGTAAAGCTAAGGCTTTGAAATTTGGTCGTAAATTCATCACACTTATAGCTCAATATGTGACTGATCATAATATTGAAAAGCCTGATGATTTTATCATGAAGAGTGTGGTTAATAAAAGTGGGATGAAAGTTTTTATCATCCAAAATATTGACAAAAAAATAACTCTTGAAACTATTGCTAAAAACAAAAGCTTATCTATTAGTGAAGTACTCAATGAAATTGAAACTATTGTAGCTAGCGGCACGAAATTAAACTTAGATTATATTATAGACCAAGAAATAGACGAAAATGACCAAGATGATATTTATGATTATTTCAGTAATTTCAAAGAAGACAATTTAGATGCTGTTTTTGAAGCGTTTAAAGATAGCGGCATGAGTGAAGAGCATATTCAACTTATGAGAATTAAATTTTTATCTGAGTTTGGTAATTAAAAATAATAAGAACCCCAAATTCGGGGCTCTTATTATTTTTTACTTAGTTTTCTGGATACAATAGATTTATATCCTTTTATAAATAGGGAACCTAAATTTCGATGTGGCGGCACATAGTCATTAAATTTATCCTTTTCAGCCGCACTTCTTGATTCGAATTGA
>CAIWHF010000260.1 GCA_903912405.1 uncultured Bacteroidota bacterium
AAATTATAGATTCAACAAGTAAAGAAACCTAAAATTGCTGAAAGGTTGGTTGCAATAATAAAGTTTTGTTTTGTAAAAAAAAATTAAATCTCTTATAAATTTTATTATAACTAGGTCTTTATAAACTAAAAGCCCCGATAAATCGGGGCTTTAAATTTTTAATTTTTTTTATATTAATGAGCTACTACGAAACGGTTGCTAACTGTTTGACCGTTTGAAGTGATGCTGTATAAATAAATACCAGCATTTAAATTTGCTACATTAAATACTACTTTGTTAGATGTATTTGCAACTGCTGAAACTGTTTTAGCATCCACTTCTTGACCCAACATATTCATGATAGCCACTTTAGTAGTTGCATTTTCAGTTGTATTGAAAGCAATTGATAAAACATCTGTAGCTGGATTTGGAGATGCTACTACTGATTCGATAGTAGATTTTACATCAGCAACACCAGTGATGTTACAAGTAGTACAAGATAATTTGATATCAACATATGGATATTCTAAACTATAAGCTGCAGTATATGCCCACGTAGGGATATAATCACCAAACCAAGAACTTGAACCAGCTAATGGTTGAGGCGCTAAGAAACCAGTATTATATTCACCATCTACATAAGTAGGGAAACCACTTGCATTTTGCTCATACCATAATCCAGTAAATGCATTATAATTATAAGCAGTACCCGTATACATAGTACTGTAAGCAGGATAAGTAGCACCATATTTGTAAGCAACACTCATACCAACGATACCATTTGCAGGCACATTGAAATTAGGTACAGCAATTTTGAAATAGTTCATACCGTCAGCAGTAGTATCATTTACAGAAGCAGCTGTTAATAATTTATTTACAGTTACTACAGCAGTTGTTACACCTGAGTTATTTGCTGCAATGTTCTTAACAGAGTCTTGGAACATATGTGCAAAACGAACGGTATCTTTACCATAGCTAGACGCCATTCCTGTAAAATAATAAACTGGCATGTTAGTAGTTGAACCATATCCATAGATGAAAGAAACTTTCAAGGTATCCACTGTTGTAGAACCCGTTTTTCTTTCATAAAATCCATAAACAATTGCAGAGTCCACTTTAAATGCATCCGTTGATTTAATAGCAACTTCACCAGGGTAAAGCGCACTAGTATTAAACAATACTGTAGAAGGATCTAATGAAGTACCGAATGAACGAACCCATACTGTATCTGAAGTAGTACCGTACATACTTAACATATCTGCTTTATGCCATAACCAAGTGATGTGAGAATTATTGGCAACATTAGGATCAATTGTAGACAACATATCTACAAAGTTGTACCATCTAGATCCGCCAGCAGTACCTTTGTTGGCAGTTGCATGTTGCGCATTGATTTTATCAGCTTTTAATCTGTTTAAATCTACATTTCTCTTTTGTGGAGCTTCTAAAAACTTTGAAGTCATCACAACGGATTGGTTTTGTTGAGCTATTGCCACAAAATTTGACAAAGCTACACCCGCTAATAGTAATAGTTTTTTCATGTTGTATTTGTTTGAAGTTAAATTTATATGATTTTTCTTGTTGTAAAGATAGGGATTTCTGAGAAAGTTCAAAATTTTTTAGTTTTTTTTCTACCTTTTTAACTTTGAAATTAAACTATACCTTTGTCTATATTCTAGAATCTAAGATATGCTACCTCAATTCAACGATACCGAAATAGCTTTTAAGCACCAAAGCAACCACTCCCTAAAACAAGCTCATTTCTTATTCTCGGCCATGGGCAACCCTTTGGTTACTAAATTAGGCATTGCAGCTACACAGTGGGCATTTAAATTACAGCTACCTATTCAATCTCTTATTAAAAGCACCATTTTTAAGCAATTTTGTGGCGGAGAAACCATGCAGGAAGCAGCAACAACTGCACATATGCTGCATCAATATGGCGTAGGGGTAATCTTAGACTATGGTGTTGAAGGGAAGGATAGTGAAACCTCTTTCGATGCCGCTGTTCCAGAATTCATGAAAGCAATAGAATACGCCGCAACTCAACCAAATATTCCTTTTATTAGTGCTAAAATTACTGGTTTTGCTCGCTTTGCATTATTAGAAAAAATAAATAATAAAGAAGTACTTAACGAAGAAGAAAATGCCGAATGGCAGCGCATCATACTACGATTACATCAGCTTTGCCAACACGCTAAAGCCAATAATATAATGCTCTTAATTGATGCCGAAGAAAGTTGGATTCAACAACCGGTGGATGACATTACCGATCTGATGATGGCTACCTATAATACCGAAAAGGTTGTTGTTTTCAATACTTTTCAATTATATCGCCACGATCGATTAGCCTTTCTAAAAACTTCTCATCAAAAAGCCTTAGTAGGAAATTACCTATTAGGAGCCAAATTAGTTCGTGGTGCCTATATGGAAAAAGAGCGTGCTAGAGCACTATCGCTTGGCTACCCAAGTCCAATACAGGAAAGCAAAGAAGCTAGTGATCTAGATTATAATGCCGCAGTCAACTATTGCTTAGATCATATTAATTCAATTGTTGTTTTTATTGGCACACACAATGAGAACAGCTGCTTGCTTGCAGCAGAAAAAATGCAACAATTAAATATAGCAAGCAATCATCCTCATATTTATTTCTCACAATTGTATGGCATGAGTGATAATATCTCTTTCAATCTTGCTAATGGTCATTATAATATTTCAAAGTACCTACCCTACGGACCCGTAAAAGATGTTATACCCTACTTGATGCGAAGAGCTCAAGAAAACACTTCGGTAGCTGGACAAACAGGCAGAGAATTATCATTAATTAAAACGGAATTAAAACGTCGCAAACTTAGTTAATATGAAAACTTACCCTTGCACTTTAGACCAACTTTCTAAATGGATTACCTTTTCGGTATTTATAGCATTACTTATCCCTGTAATTACCATTGCCAACATTACCTTTCATCAACAATCACTTAGCGAGCGATTGGCATTTATAAGCACCTTTGTAATATTAGGTGCGGGGTTATCACTCGCCTATTTATGGAAACCTCAACAAATAGCATTAAGCAATGAATTTTTAATTGTAAAAAGAAAATTTGGTGATAAAAAATTTCCATTGGCAAACATTCAATCAGCGGCCATCATCACCCGAAAAGAATTAGGAATGGGCATACGCCTCTTCGGCTCTGGTGGCTTCTTTGGCTATTATGGGCTCTTCAAATATAAAAACATCGGCAATGTCAATGTGTATTGTACGCAACGCGAACCAGTGATTTTAATCGAACTAACTAAAGGTAAAATACTGATTAGTCCAGACGAACCTTCTTTGTTTTTAAACGATTTGAATACAATAAAAAAAGCGCCTAATCAATAGGCGCTTTTTTTATTTAATGATGTATACATCTTCATCGTCGTATTTCATTTTATATTTTTCTCTAGCTATTTTTTCTAAGAGCTTTGGATCATTTAAAATAGTTTGATAATCGGCCTCTAATCGTTTTATCTCTTGCTTAAGAAACACAATATTTGCCTCCGCTTTTTTCAATTCTTGATATTGCTCTACTTGATTTAAAACATTGCTTTGATCAAAAAACAACATCCAAATTAAGAAGACACCTCCTACAATAATGTATCGATTATATAAAAAAGAAAAGCGTTTCATAAGTTCCTTTATTTACCAAATTGCAAAGCATGTTGAGGGAAATAGGCATTAGCACCTAAAGCTTCCTCTATACGTAATAGCTGATTGTACTTAGCCATTCTATCGGAGCGAGATGCTGAACCTGTTTTAATTTGTCCGCAGTTTAAGGCTACTGCTAAATCAGCAATGGTATTATCTTCCGTTTCACCACTTCTATGACTCATAATGGTATTGTACTTATTATGTTGCGCCATCATTACCGCATCAATAGTTTCTGTCAACGTACCAATTTGATTTACTTTAACTAATAAACCATTAGCTGTATTTTCTTTAATACCTTTTGATAAGCGCTCTACATTGGTTACAAATAAATCATCACCTACCAATTGTACTTTACTGCCCAATTCGTCGGTTAATGCTTTCCAGCCTTTCCAATCATCTTCTGCCATACCATCTTCTATACTTACGATAGGATATTTTTTACACCAAGAAGCCCAATAAGCAACCAATTCACTACTAGTCATTTTTTTACCGCCCGATTTATGGAAATGGTATTTTTTTGTTTTTGCATCATACAGTTCGCTTACTGCTGCATCCATAGCAATAGCCACCTCTACACCAGGTTTGTACCCTGCCTTTTCAATTGCTTTAATGACTGTTTCTATGGCTTCTTCATTACTTTGAATATCTGGCGCAAATCCACCTTCATCACCAACATTAGTTGAATAGCCTTTAGCTTTCAATACCGCTTTTAAATGATGAAAAATTTCTACGCCCCAACGTAAGCCTTCTCCAAAAGTGGGTGCACCTATTGGCATCACCATAAATTCTTGAAAATCTATTTTATTATCTGCATGCGCACCGCCGTTCAAGATATTCATCATAGGCATTGGTAAGGTCTTAGCATTAGCGCCTCCCATGTAACGATACAAAGGCAAGCCTGTTGCTTGAGCTGCCGCTTTTGCAACCGCCATACTCACCGCTAAAATAGCATTCGCTCCTAATCTACTTTTATTTTTAGTGCCGTCCATTTCAATCATGCACATATCAATACCTCTTTGATCGGTTACATCCCAACCATATAATTCTTCCGCTATGATATCTTGCACATTAGCAACAGCTGTTAAAACACCTTTACCTAAATATATTTTTTTGTTATTGTCTCTCAACTCAACAGCTTCATGCACACCAGTTGAAGCACCTGATGGCACAGCTGCTCTACCTAAATAGCCATCGCTAGTGATTACATCTACTTCTACTGTTGGATTGCCTCTTGAATCTAATACTTGTCGAGCAATAATGCTGTTGATAAAACTCATAATTTAATTTTTTTATTGATTGTATAGATAACAAAAGTACTTATTTTTTGGAATTTTAATTAGCAGCCTGCTTATTAATTATTAATTAAAATAATACCTTTGTAAAATGCAGAAAAACAACCCACTTCACGGTGTTAAATTAGAAATGATGATCATTGAGTTAGAAGCGCATTTTGGATGGGAATCGTTATATAATCTACTGCCGGTTAATTGTTTCAGCAACAATCCGAGTATGCAATCATGCTTAAAGTTTTTTAGAAAAACCCCTTGGGCGAGAGCAAAATTGGAAACTATCTATTTAAATACCTTCTCTTACTCTTAAATTATTTTGATATAGCACTTTTTAGTTTTTAACTTTTGGTGCATCAACAAGGTAAAGGCTTCATATATTCTGTCCGACTTTATTGCTACAAAAGAGTAAATATCTTTTACAATAATCAAGCCTATTTCTTCTTTTTTCAAATTACCTTTTTGCATTAAGAAACCGGCAATGTCTCCTTTGCTAATCTTATCTTTTTTCCCACCTTCTATCAGAAGTGTGGTATATGCAATAGCTGTTTCCTTTGGGCTATGTTTCTTAAATTCGAAATTACTAATAGACGAATCAATAAATGCTGGTATGGTTTCTTCTGGTCCAACGAGAATATAAGCATCTCCGCTTGCAAACATACGAGCCGTTCTTCCATTCCTATGCACAAATGTAGCTTCATCTATAGGCATTTGATAATGTACGATTTGATGAATAGCATCAATATCCAAACCTCTTGCAGCCAAATCGGTTGCAATTAAATAAGCTGCCGACCCATTGGTAAATTTAGCCATAGCAATATCGCGCTCCTTTTGCTCCATTCCGCCATGGAAAGCAATAGCCGCTATACCTTGTTCTTTCAAATAATCGGCAATGCGATCAATAGAAGCTCTATGATTGGCAAAAATGATACTGGGCTTTGCTGGCAATTGCACTAGTAATTTATGCAAGGAAGATAATTTATCTTTTGCCTCACAAGCTACTTGATGCAATTGAAATACACCGCCCTCTTTTGTTAAATGCGTAAAATCTATCAACTGTACGGCATTCATATCTATAAATGGAGGCAATGTAGCTATGTTAGTGGCAGAAACTAAAACGCGTTGTTGCAAGGCCGGCAAACTAAATACGATGGATTGCATTTCATCTTCAAATCCTAAAGACAATAATTTATCCATCTCATCAAGAATAAGTGTTTGAATAGATGTAGTTACAAAGCTTTCCTTTTGAATATGATCCAACACCCTACCCGGCGTACCAATAAGTAAGTACGGTGGTTCTTTGAATTTATTAACTTCCTGATCGAAACTGTGCCCCCCATAACAAACGGTTGCTTTATACGGTGTTTTCATTTGCTTCCACACCTCAAAAATTTGCATGGCCAATTCTCTCGATGGCGTTAATATCAAACATTGCACCGCTTTCATTTCGGGATTAATCGTAGCTAACAAGGGCACTAAAAACCCAAGCGTTTTCCCAGAACCCGTAGGTGCTATCAGCATTAAAGACGAATGCTTGGCGCAGGCTGCATGCATTGTTTGCTGCATTTCATTAAATGCATCTAATTGAAGTGCTTGCAACAATTGCTTTTGAGAAAGGGGCGATTGGTTCATTTGGCAAAGTTAGTTTTTTAAACCCTAAGAACCTTCGAAAAGCTGCGGATAAAATAGAAAGTTTC
>CAIWHF010000261.1 GCA_903912405.1 uncultured Bacteroidota bacterium
GCCTAGAATTGATAACATCAGAGGCTGTAATTAATAAATCGTATTGAACTCCTTTTTCCCATTTCAATTTATTTAAAATTAAATTAGCAAGAGAAGTGTCATATCCGGTATTTAACGCTATAAAAACATCTTGTTCTTTTAAATATGTAAAAACCTCCAAAATATTATGCATAGGTTCAATCAGATTGTTAGCGTAATCTGATTCCAAGGTTTTTTTAAAATATTCGTAAATAGCATCTATTAAATGAGAATCTAGCTCAATATTTTTAAATTCTAATATATCAATAATCGCTTTTACTTTTTCTTTACCCGCTGCAATTTCCAATACTTTTTCTAATGAAATGGAAATATTAAAATGCATTAGCGCTTTGAGTATAGATTTGTACACTAAATTGTGTTCTTGAACAGTTGTTCCTGCCATATCAAAAACAACTAATTGAGGTGTAGGTATAAATTTCATCGATAATAATTAAATAAATGTAGTTCAAGTGTTTTAGAATAGAATTCAACGGGATGAGATTGCGAAGAAACATCTTTGGCTAAATCATCTATTTTTCTCACCAAAACAATGGCTTTATAGTTATGTAAATTTTCAAAAATCTGCACTTCAATAAGGTTCATTTTACCGCCTTGTAATTTGAGTGTTTCTTTACTTGCATCCGAAAGAACATCATAATAATACTTATCTACCGCACACAAATAGCGTTTTGCAGCCACATGATAAGCAACTATATCAACTACTAATTTAGAAAACCCTTTAGATTTTAAAAAATAGGCACCAATGGTTTCATGATCTACATTTCCAAAACCATTCATACTTCCCTCAGCATCTAACAAATGGCCAATATCATGCAGCAAAGCACCAATAATTATTTCATCACTATAACCCTTTGAATATGCAATATAAGCGCTTCGCACCATATGCTGATAAACGCTTAAGCCTTCACCAATATATTCTTGGCTTCCTTTTTCATTAAACAAATTAATAATTGAATTAATTGTTTCTTTAATGTCCTCAAAATCTAGATGCATTGTTTAATTAATTAGTGTTGGTATAGGAACAGCAACAGGATGAGAGGAAATAAAATCAAATCCCAATAATTTAGCAATAGTAGAGGCTATTTGCATTTGATAAACTACCTGACTTTGATTTTTTACTTCACCAAGGTTTTTTATAGTTGGCCCCATAGCTGCTATCCATATTTGACCTGCATCTTCTATGTTAGCGCCGTGATGTTTCCAAGTTTCTTTAATTTTATCGCCTCTGCCGTGATCACATGTAATGATCAAAGTGGTATTATTTTTGTATTCAGGCATAGACTGCAATAGCGACCATAAATCAGCTATCATAGCATCTTCTGCGTGCGCACTTTTAATGTATTGATCATACATACCGCCATGTGCAAAGTCGTCTGTTTCGTCAAATGCTATATATAAAACTTTAGGTTTGTGTGTTTTTAAGTATTCACGAGCTGCAAAATAGGTAAATACATCGGGTCTTAAACCCAATGGCTCTGGAGTTAAGAATTGCATCGTATTTACTAATTTCAAATTCTCATCAGAAAAATGAAAACTATCTTTATCCGAATTTACAAATAAGCCACTCCTTTTAGTATTTAAAATATAAGGGAAAACATCCCAAGAGGTAAATGCTGCTACTCGGTTTTTATAAGCATCTTTTTTATTTATAAATTCTAAAACGTTTTCATTTGGATTCCAAATTTTATCATTGGTATTCATATTAGTATCCGGATA
>CAIWHF010000262.1 GCA_903912405.1 uncultured Bacteroidota bacterium
AGTGGCGAGCATTTATCTACCTTCGAAGGCATTGAAGCTGCTGAAAAAGCAAATCCGGCATTGACGATTGGTTAAGGTTAGAGGGTAGTGGTTAGAGGTTAGAAGTTTAGGTTGAGTGCTTTGTAGTAAAAAACGAGCAACGAATAACGAACAACGAGCAACGAATAACGAGCAACGAATAAGAAATTTCCATGCAAGAAAAAATAACTGCTTTTTTTGAAAAGGAAGGCGCTTGGCAAGATTGTATGCAAGCACTGCGCGTTATAGTATTGCAGTGTGGCCTCGAAGAAACCCTCAAGTGGAAGGTGCCTTGCTATATGTACCAAGGGGAAAATGTTGTTATCATTCATAGTTTTAAAAACTATTGCGCACTCAATTTTTTTAAGGGCGCGCTATTAAAAGACCCGAAAAAAATACTCACGCAACAAACTGAAAATGTACAAGCAGGCCGACAAATTCGTTTTACTTCCATGGCCGAAATCAATACTTTACAAACTACCATCAAAGCGTATCTTAAAGAAGCAATAGCTATTGCACAATTAGCCGAAAAACCAGCCTTACCCGAAAAGAAAGCCATAGAGATTCCACCTGCTTTACAAGCCTTTTTTGAGCAGCAAGCTATATTAGCAAGTGCTTTTTATGCGCTTACACCTGGCCGACAAAGAGGCTATCTAATTCATTTTACGGATGCCAAACAAGAGGCAACGCTCATCAAGCGCGTGCTGGCTTGTCAGGCTAAAATACTACAAGGCAAAGGATTATACGATTGCACTTGTGGCCTTTCTAAGCGGATGCCCCAATGCGATGGCTCTCACAAACAACTACGCGCCTAACAGAAGCTACTTTTTACTATATTATTTTTTGGTCAGCTTTTCAATAATTAGTATCTTGAAAGTTCAACCAAAAAGGAATGTTACGCAAATTTTCTTTTCTAATAGTTTTTCTATTCCATTCCCTGTTGTCTGATGGGCAAGGTCAATTCAATAATTGGTTTTGGTCGCTCGGGCAACGCATTACTTTTAATACCAATCCGCCAACTGTTATACCTACAGCGGCTAGCATAACCTCTTTTGCATATACTACCGCAGTGATGTCTTCGCCCACGGGTGTATTATTATTTTATACCGATGGAAAAGTAATTAAAGATGCGGCACATAATACGATGCCTAATGGAACTTTAAATGGGAGTCCGAATATACCGGTAACATATTCTACGGGAAAACAATCGGCGCTCATTGTGCCTGATCCAGGAAATAGTAATCGATATTATTTATTTTTAGTGATCTATTATAATACGGCAGGTACGGTATTTAAAGAATTACGTTATAGCATTATCGATATGACCTTAAATGCAGGCATGGGCGATGTAGTAAGTACCAGCAAAAATGTATTTGTTGCCTATGATGTGGATGGACAATTGACCGCTACAAGACAAAGCAGTACCAATAATTTTTGGATATTAGCACATAGTAATACGACTAATAATTTCAATGCCTATTTATTAACAGCAGCAGGCATTAGTTCCACGCCTGTTACTACGGCTATTGGTCCTGCTAATGCTAACCCTACTAATTATTATTATTGGGGATGCGTAAAAGTTAATCCGCAGGGTACCAAAGTAGCGCGTATCAACCCATATTACTATACCGGAAATTATAATAATGATTCCACAGAGCTTTATGATTTTAATGCGAGCACCGGTGTCTTTACTAACTATCAATTACTCACTACCGGACTAATCAATAATTACAACGGAGGTTGGTGGAATTCGGGAATAGAATTTTCTCCAAATGGAAGTTTATTATATCGCACGCATAATCAGTTTTATACCAATACTACCGCAGATACTATTATTCAGTATAATTTGGCTAATAGCAATGCCATGACTTTTATACCCGTAGTAAGTCCGTACTACAATACGTGGGGTGTTTTTGATATGCAATTGGCACCCAATGGAAAAATATATTTAATCAACGACTCTATTAGTAATAATGCAATCAGCACTATGAGCGTTATTGATCAGCCTAATGTAGTGGGTTTGGGTTGTAATTATATTTATGCGGCGCAACAAATCGTGTCTAATAATTCTTATTGTTATGCTTGCCCATTCCCCAATATCGTTTCTTGTTTATTGGGCAGCTTCACGCCAACCTTAGATAGTCAGTATGCCAATAATGTATTATATACCACGGCTACTATTCATGCACGCGTTAGTTGGGATGGCAATTCGCCTATCACGCAACGTGGATTTTATTACGGTACTTCGCCTTTGCCTTTAACGAATACAACATTGGTTGCCGGTGCTCAAGGTCCTTATTTGGCCAACCTCACGGGGCTTATTCCTAATACGCTTTATTATTATCGCGCCTTTGCTTCCAATGCCAATGGTACTTCTATTTTCTATGATAGTACCTTTCATACTTTACCCTTGCCCAATACACCGCCGGTTATAAAAAATGTACACAACAAAGCTACTTGTATTACCGACACCATGCGCTTTGTTGTGGTAGATGCGCAAACAACGCCGGCTAATATGCAAGTAAGCTTTACTACCAATAATCCTACTTTAATACCGCTTGCTAATATTGCGATAAGTGGTGCCGATACCAATAAAGTTATTACGTTTACACCCGTGCCGTTTCAGTCGGGCGTATGCACCATTACCATTACCGCTTTAGATACGAACGGATCAAGTGTGAGTCAGACCTTTACCGTAACAGTAGCAGCCGGCACACCGCTCACGATTACAGCACCTAATGGCAATGCCACCTGTGCTGGTGGTAGCGTGGTATTTGCTTGTGCTATTCCTACGGGTGCCAGCATCGATTGGTCGGTAAATAATATTGCCACTGGTATAAGCACAGCTACCTATACCACCAATCAAGCTATAAGTATTAAAGCGGTATGTACGAATGCTGCAGGTTGCAAATCTAATTCCAATACCTTGCAAGCTGTCATCAATCCTAAACCTACAGTAAGTGCTACGGCATCCGGACCTACCACTATTTGTATTGGTACTACGGTAGCACTACAAGCACAAGTTATTGCAGGCTATACCTATCAATGGTTTAAAAACAATGTGGCTATAGCTGGCGCTACCAATGCTTCACTTTCTGCCAGCACTACGGGTGTATATAAATATGTAGCTACTTTAAACGGCTGTACTGATACATCTAATGCTATTACCGTAACGGTTAAAGAAAAACCAAGTGTCATCATTACCACGCCCAACACTACGGTGATTTGTAATGGACAAGGTGCTTTATTGCAAGCCAATCCATCTACAGGTTATTCGTATCAATGGCAAATGAACGGTTTTGATATACCAGGAGCTACGAATAGTACCTACAGTGCCACCATTGGTAGCTTTTATAATGTAATAATTAGTAATGGCACCTGCACCAATACCTCGCCACCTGTTTCTATTTCGGTAAACAGCTTACCGGTAACCATTATTCAATGGAATGGTACGCAATTGTATACACCATTTACCTTTGCCTCGTATCAATGGTATGTGAGTGGGGTGATGATTCCGGGTGCTACACAACAATATTATACACCTACCACCAATGGCGTGTATTATTGCAGAGTGGGCAATGAGAACAATTGTTATAATCTCTCTCCTAATTACAATTTACTTACTTTGTCGGTAAATAATTTAGCTACTCCAAGTCTAAGCCTATATCCCAATCCAACAACAGGTATAGTAAACGTAGATTTTTTCACAGATGGCGTTTTGTATGTATACAATGCCATGGGCCAACTTGTTTTACAACAAAGCAACCCTTCCATAGATTTAAGCAAGCAAGCCAATGGTATGTATCTTATCAGAGCGTATAACAGTGCTCAAGAATTGATCGGTATAGGAAGGGTAGTGAAGGAGTAAAGCAAGATAAGCATACCATAAAAAAACCACCTTGACAAAGGTGGTTTTTTTGTTAGCCATTATGCCATGCTACATAGCGATGTATAAGTTCGTATAAGGTGCAATGATTATTCACCACCATATCTCTAATATAACTATTGAGTGTATTGGTTTTTATTTTCATTCGTTCAGCTATTTCTTTTCGCTCTTTACCCTGAATTAATAATTTCATGATGCTCTGCTCTATACCATTTAATATAGGCTCAGGAATGGGGTGTTCTTCTTTCCTATGTTGCTTTTTAATAAAGGCACATTGATACAATGCCAGTTCCTTATAGTGCTTCAAGGCATACCGTAATTCGTCTATGCCGCCCAATTTGCAAATAAAGGCACGGTAGTCATAGGCGCTGGCTTTGTTTAAGTAAGAGGTATTGTAATGGGCCGAGTATATAATGCAGGGTATTTGTTTTTGATGTGCATCGGCAACTAAGGCAAATTCTTTTGCGCCATCAAAATCTAAATCCGTTATTACAAGGTCTATAGCCTTGGTATTGATGCAAGTTGCAGCCTCTTTAAAATTGGCAAATGCATATACCTGCGCATGGGGGTATAGGTCTAAGAGCTGCTCTCGTATAAAAATAAGCGTATGACTATGGTCTTCTAAGAGTACGATTTTCATAAGTTGCCAAATTTAAACTTTTCAAAAACAATGCCTTCCTCCCAACTCCTGCTTCTGCTGCCGTTGATAATCAATAGGCGCTCTTCCAAAATATGCTGTCCTCTTCTTGCTTTATCTAAGGTGTAGCTAGTTTTCTTTTCTAGACTAGCATAAGAAAGTACAGCATGCAATTGCTGCTCTTCCTCAAATAGATTTAAAATTAGCTCTTTGTTTTCGGTATGCTTAAAAACATTCACTACCGACTCTTGCAATATACGATAGATATGAATGGCGCTTTGAGGAGGCATTTGGAAGTTTGTACATTGATTATGTAAGCGCAGCGTTTTGCCCGATTTTGAAAGTAGCATGCTAAGCCGCTCTAAAGCACTATATACATTTCCGTGTTTCAATTCGATAGGATAGAGCAACTCATTAATATCTTGAATGTTTTTTTCAAAATTTATAATTTGCTCTTGCCATGCTTCCTTTTCGCTTGCCGCAATAGCCTGGTGCTGATGTATATAGTTTTTAAAACTAATGCTAAATACACTCATCGTATCATGTAGTTCTCTAGATATGCGCTTTCGTTCCTCTTCCAAATTAGTTAAGTAGCGATTGCGCAATTGATGTTGCAGTTTTACCGATCGGGCATAGGTATAATACAGTAGCAATACAAAGACTACTATAAAAAGCATAATGGGTATGCTAAATAAAAGCGGATTAATGTTTAAATAATTGCCTGCCATAATAATAAATAAAAATAGAATAGGTAATACTTAAATAGACCTTATAGCAATTAATAAAGATCATCCAGGTATGCATATTAAAGGAAATATACGCTGAAAAAACAGCATTAAAAAACATATCAATCAATTGGATCCCTGCAATCAGGAGCATCATAAATACTTGAAAACGTACCCTTTTTATGTTTTTAAGCACCATAAAGAGTAAGGTTGTGCAAGCAACAAAAGGTAAGCTTATTTTGTATAGCCCAGCTATTGGTATTTGTGTGCTTGTGTTTAATAGCAGAAGGCTAACTATACTTATTCCAAAAACCAATAAGGCTAATAGACGGGTATATTTTTTAATAAAAACTATACAAATGATGAAGAGCGGAAATAAAATTTCATAATCTAATGCGATAATTTTTCTAAAATCTCTATAATGAGGTAAAAGCCAGATGGTGTTTTCGAAAAAAGAATGCAATAACATAACATAAATAATAAAAGAATTTTCTTGATTTAAAATTCTTTTAAAGCTCATCATATACAAGCTTAAAAATAACGTTGTTATAGTTAATGTGTTATGAATGATATCAATTATCAACGTTGATTATATTAATGGTGAATCAATAGGACAATCTGTTGGGCATAAATTACATTTATCTAAAATATAATTAGTCATATCTTCATTGTTAGCATTTACACCAACTAATACATAAGTGATTTTGCCCTCTTCATTTAAGGCATTGTATATGCGAACCCCTGTGCAGTCTTCCTGGTTTAATAAAGTAAGTAAGTTAGTTTTGTCTACTAGGCCTGCAATTGTTTGGTTGGTGCCTAATGATGAATTTTGAAAAGCATGGGTCATGCTTTTTGCTTCGTTTAAAGATATTTGTGCCGACATGGTTTTATTGGTTTATAAAACAAAGATTATAGTTTATTTAGACAAACAAAAATAATTTTACATAAAAATATACCCTAATTTAAGGTGTATTTTGTTATCGAGTACTATATTTTAAGTTACTTGTTTTAATTTTAATTAAACGATTTTTAGGGGGAGCAATACCTATCTTAA
>CAIWHF010000263.1 GCA_903912405.1 uncultured Bacteroidota bacterium
TCGAAACTATGCCCACCGTAACAAACCGTTGCTTTATACGGTGTTTTCATTTGTTTCCATACCTCAAAAATTTGCATGGCCAATTCTCTCGATGGCGTTAGTATCAAACATTGTACCGCTTTCAATTCGGGGTTTATTGCAGCTAACAAGGGCACTAAAAAACCAAGCGTTTTCCCAGAACCCGTAGGTGCTATCAGCATTAAAGACGAATGCTTGGCGCAGGCTGCATGCATTGTTTGCTGCATTTCGTTAAATGCATCTAATTGAAGTGCTTGCAACAATTGCTTTTGAGAAAGGGGCGATTGGTTCATTTGGCAAAGTTAGTTTTTTAAACCCTAAGAACCTTCGAAAAGCTGCGGATAAAATAGAAAGTTTCAGTTTAAAAAATTAATTTTACCTAATTGAATCAAGAAATCATGAAATATCATTTTGTTTTAGGAGAAGAAGCGGCAACACCAATTATAGAAGCAATTAGTTTGGACGAACAATTGCAAGGAAATGTTTGTGTATTGAAAGACCAATTAAATATTGGCCCATTAAGTAAAGCGGAAGAAGATACTTCTTTTGCAGATACGAGAAACAACTATTGGAAATCGCTTAAGCAAAACGATAAAAACGAACTCACCATTGAAGACCTCGCATTAGTGCTCGATGCTTCTAAGGAGTTATTTGCAGACGAACATGCACAAGCATGGTTTTGGATGGCGCCAACAGCTGCCAACATTTGCGCATACTACTGGTTGCTTTCTTATTTTCAAAAACACCCCAATCGTTTTTACATTATCAATATTGCGGGATTACCTTTTCTAAATACCGACGGTAAAGTTTTTTATCCAAAAAGCTTTGCAGAGGTTAGCGCTAAAGAAATTATTAAAGCAAAAAAACTAGCGCGCCCAGTTACGCCTTCAGAAATAGAAATGGATACGGAGGAATGGAAAAAAATCGTAGCTGAAGAAGCACCTATTCGCTTCCATGATGGCGGCAAAAAAATCATTCAAAAACCAGCAAATCATTATGATAGTTTGCTTACTAATACTTGTACTACTCAATTTCAAAAAGCGCACAAAGTCATCCAAAACATAATAAGCAAGAACACCCTACAGGTTGGAGAAGCCTATTTAATGGGACGAATTCGTATTTTAAACGAACAACATCAACTTATTATTCAAGGAGATGCCTCAAAATCGGCAAGAGATTTTGAAATAAAATTACCAGGGGAAGCTATTCCATTATTGTAATAGTCGAGTGCATTCTGCTAATAGCGTTGCTTTATCAATAGGCACTACACCTACTTCTTCGCATACAATACCACCAGCAATATTAGATATAGCAGCCATTATTGCAGGATCTTTTGTAATAGCATATACTAAAGCAGCAGTAGCAATTACGGTATCACCGGCTCCAGATACATCCGCTATATTTCTCCTATGACAAGGTAATAAGGCTTTCTTATTTCCATCATTATAATACACACCCTTTTCTGACAAGGTGATAAACGTAGTGCGGTGCTGCAATGTCGCAAACAAAGCTTCATGCACTGCAGTTAAACTTTGTTCATCTACGGTATCAATAGGCATATGCAACCCTTCGCGAACTTCTTTAAGATTAGGCTTGAAAATATCTACTTCTTTATACGCTAGAAAATTATTTTTCTTCGGATCAACAGCTGTTATAACTCCTATTTCTTTGCAGTGTTGGGTAATTCTGTGAATAACATTTTCTTTTAAAACCCCTTTGTTATAATCTTCAAAAATTAATACCTGAGGTTTCTCTCTTTGTAAAAATCGCAATACCATATCAATAAACGGGTGCTCTTCTTCCACCAACAACTCGCTAGTTACTTCGTCATCTAATCGTAGCACATGTTGATTCTTACTCATCACCCGTATTTTAGAGGTCGTAGGTCGTTGTTTACTTTTCAATAATAAACTGGTATCCATACCTTGTTCGGCACATAAGGAAGCTAACAACACTCCATTCGCATCATCGCCAATTACGCTTGCAATACTTACTTTAGCACCTAGGGCTTTTAAATTTAAAGCTACATTGGCAGCGCCACCCAACCTGCTTTCTTCATGATGCAAGGCAACAATAGGCACTGGCGCTTCGGGCGAAATACGTTCTATATCACCCCACCAATACTTATCTAACATGACATCTCCAACGACCACTACATGTAAGGAATCGAATTTTGAAAACAAATCTTGAATAGCTTCCGTATGCATAATTTATGAATGCTTTTTTTGAATAAAATAATAAATAGGCAAACCTAAAAGTACAATAAGTAAGCCACCACCTGCAAAGGTAGTTTTAGTAATTAATAATATAATACAAATACTGCTTGCTAAAAGCAAATAAACAAATGGAATAAACGGATAGCCAAATGCTTTATAAGGTCTTTCGAGATGAGGTTGTTTTTTTCGTAAAATAAAAATCCCTGCAATGGTAAGTATATAAAACAACAAGACTGTAAAAATGATAAAATCTAAGAGGTCGCCATATTTGCCACTTAAACATAAAAGTGAAGCCCAGATTGCTTGCATCCACAATGCTTTTTCGGGTACCCCTTTTTTATTGAGTTGTTGGGCTGCTTTCAAAAACATGCCATCTTGCGCCATGGTATAATAAACTCGTGCACCAGATAATATTAAACCATTATTGCAACCAAAAGTAGATATCATAATCATAACAGCAATAATAGTAGTGCCGGCACTGCCAAAAATTTTCATGGCAGCAGCTAGTGCTACTCGCTGATCTGGCGCATGGGCAATTTCTTGAATACTCAGAACATTTAAATACATAATGTTCATACTGAGGTATAAAAAAGTAACGAGTACGGTGCCAATCAATAAACTCAGGCCAATATTACGTTCTGGCTTTTTTATCTCTGCAGCAATGAAGGTTACGTTATTCCATGCATCACTCGAAAATAACGCACCCACCATAGCGGTACCAATTGCCAATACGAGTGTTTTCCCTTGTAATAATGCATGGCTAATCTGCGAGGTGGTATCAGCAATGGAGAAGGCTGTCCAAGCGTGTTGCCAATTCATTTGCCATACCGCATGACCTGCCCATAAACCACAAACTACCAATAATACGATAGCCGCAATTTTGGCTAAGGTAAAAATAGATTGTATCCATTTGCTACCATTCACACCTTGCGTATTGATAAAGGTTAATAGTAGAATTAAACCAATAGCTAATAGTTGAGATGCCTTTATACTAATAGTACCTATTGAAAGGAGTACGTGTTGCTCTCCTAAAGATGGATATAAATAAGCTGCGAATTTAGCGAAGGCAACACCTACGGCAGCAATAGTGCCGGTTTGTATAACGGCAAAAAAAGACCAGCCATATAAGAAGCCAAATAACTTGCCATAAGCTTCTCTTAAATACACATACTGGCCACCCGCTTTGGGATACATGCCGCTCAGCTCTCCATAACTCAATGCAGCAGCAAGGGTTATAAAACCAGAAAGCAGCCAAACTACAAGTAGCCAAGCTGCACTTCCAATATGTTGAACGATATCTGTACTTACAATAAATATTCCGGAGCCAATCATAGAGCCTACAACAAGTAGCACTCCATCTAGCAAACTTAACGAACGTTTAAATGAATTAGTTTCCAAATAAATAGATTTAGAATGCTAATTTACTTTTTTTTCTGTTCGTTTTTATACATTTCATTTAAAGCTTCTACCACATCGTTGGTAATATCTAATTGTTTATTAGCCCAAAGGATAGAACCACCTTTGGCATAAGACAATATATAATCGAAGCCTCTGTCTTTATTATACTCTTCTAGTAACTTATCTAAGCTAGCTTGAAAATCTTTATTAAACGCTTCTTGATCTTTAATCAATTGTTGAGAAAGTGTTTGGCGTCTGAGTTCTAAAGATTGTTGCATTTGATACAAACGTTTTTGCGCTGCTTCGCCTTCTGTTTGTGATAAGCTTCCTGCTTGCGCTCTTTTTTGCAAGGACTCGTAGTCACTTTGCATTTTCTTTGCTGAAGTTTCTAACTCCGCTTCTGCCGCTGCTTGGCGTTTTGTAAATTCTTCCTTTTTTACTTTATACAATTCGTATTTGTTTTGCAAGGTATCAATATCGATATAAGCAATACGACCTCCGCCTTTTACAGGAGAAGCAAAGGGTGTTTTAGTTTTGCAAGCATCTTTTTTATTAGAAAATTGCATGGCAAATAAAACAGTAACGCCAATAAATGCTAATACACTTAAAATAGTACTAATTGTTTTCATAAAATTGGTTTATAGTTGATAGGGCACAAAAATAACATTCTAATTGGAGCAAACACGTATAAAAAACCTTAATAAAAGTTAAAAAAGCGGCTCCAAGGAGCCGCTTTTATTAAAAACTAAAACTATTTAAAGCTTATTCAATACTTACCGTAATAGGTAAGGTAAAGATTACGGGAACTGCTTTACCATTTTGTTTACCCGCTTTCCATTTTGGAAAACTTCTAACAATACGAAGCGCTTCCTCATCTAAACCATAACCAACGCCACGTACCAATTTTACATCAGAGATACTTCCTTCGCTATCTACGATAAAACGAACCGTAACACGTGCCAGATCTTGACCAGATTCTCTAGCTGCATCCGATACTCTGAAGTGCTTTTGAATATAGTCGGTCATAGCTTTTTCGCCACCCGGAAATTCTGGCATTTGCTCTACCCAGGTTACCGGAGCAGGAGGTGCATCGCTTACCACACCATTAGAAGGACCATCGCTACCGTCACCCGGAGGGGTAATAGCATTAATGTCACCAGGGCCTTCGTTTTTGGTTTCCGGACCAGCAGCAGCTGTTTTTAATTCCTCTTTAGTTGGTGGCGGATCTACCACTTCTTCGTCTTTAACAACTTCAGGAGGTGTAAATTTCACCGTAGGGCGTGGAGGTGCTGGTGGCATTTTAGGTGGTGGTGGCGGTTCTGGTTTTTTAGGATCCAATGGTGGTGGTTCCTTCATCACCAATTCGCGCTTACTTGTTTTGGGTGCTTCTAAATTCTCTACCACTCCAGAAATTAGTCGGATAACTAAAGGAATAGCAACTAAAAGAAACATAATAGCCAAAACAATACCAGCCGCTCTTTTAGCACGAACAGGATATTGTTTCCTAAGTTCGTAGCTACCATAAAGCTTATTTCTACCATCAAAGATGATATCGATATAGTCGCTATTTAATATTTTATTAATGTCCATTTTAAATTTATTAATTTGTTGAGCAAACTGTACTAAGGTTGTTTAGCATCGGCTTCTGGCACTGCCAAAAACTCTAGTTCAACTGGAGAAATATCAACGATAGCGAACACAGGCACTTCATTAATATTCATTTCATCCAACATATCAACCATGTCTTTATAGGTGCTATTGGGTGTTGCTTTAATTAATATAGCAACATTGTCTTTGGCGCCTAATTCACCGCTTGCCTTTCGTTGTGCTACTTCTTTCATTTTAGCGATGATAATATCTCTAATACCACCGTTTGGTTTGAAATACGTAGTTTTAATAGTTGGCGGAGCTGTTTCAGTTGGTATACCGGTATAATAATATACACGGTGATGACTACCTAGTAATACTGTTAGTGCACATGATTCCTTTAATTGTTGATTTTTAACCTGTTGGTTAGGATCTTTAAAAGGCATATTAATTTCCATACTTTTTGGTTTAGACATAGTAGTCGTAAACATGAAGAAGGTAATTAATAAAAAACCTAAATCCACCATCGGCGTCATATCTACACGGGTAGATCCTTTTTTTGCTTTCTTGACCCCGGGGCCTTTCTTATGCCCCCCTTTGTCGGAGACGTCCATTTCAGCCATGGTATATTATTTTAATTCGTTTATAAATTATTTTTTAGCTGTTGATGATTCGAACGCTGCAGTACCTTGAGGTATTGCTTCTAAATCGGTCAACAAATTAAATCGGTATATGCTTAAGCCAGCAAACGTAGATAAGATATTTTTAATAACAGGATAAGCGGTTTTGCTATCTGCTTTAATAAATATGCGTAAGTTAGGATTTACATAGCGTGCTTCATTTACCCACACAGCAAATTCGTTTGCTGTATTTGCCGATGAAGAATCTAAAGGAATACCTGCTACGGTTTTATCCATTTGTTTTTGTTGGCCAGGAGTAGCTGCTAAATAAGATTTCAATTCATTGAAAGGCACCCCTACAGAAGAACCATATTTGAATTTAGTAATCTCTTCAGGCGTTAAATCTAAACCTCTAGAAGCATTAATACTATTGATCATTTCCTCGCGTTTGCTTTGATTGTCGATAGAGAAGAACAAGCGTCCGTTCTCATCAACAGTAATCAACATTACATTAGCATCAGGCTGCGGAATGTCAGAAATAGATGAAGGCGTTTTTACAACCACGGGCTCATCTGGCTTAAACTTGGTAGCCAACATGAAAAAGGTAAGTAGCAAAAAGGCAACATCACACATAGCCGTCATATCGACTACGGTACTCTTGCGTGGTATTTTTACTTTTGGCATGGTTTATACGTTCTATTTTAATTAAGACACAAAAAAAATTCAATTCCACAATGAAGGGAATAAATTTATTGCTTATTTATAATTAGCAACAAAGCTTTGTGTTAATGTAAAACCACTCTCATCAATAGAATACGTAACACCATCGATCATCGTTGTAAAGAAGTTATAACCAATGATAGCAAAGAACGATGTACCAATACCTAAAGCGGTGTTATAAAGCGCCTCAGAGATACCTGCTGCTAATGCAGAAGAATCTGGTGCTCCTGCTTGACCCATTGCATCAAATGAACGAATCATACCTAATACCGTACCTAACAAACCTAATAAAGTTGCTACGGATGCAATAGTAGATAAGAATACTAAATTCTTTTCCATCATTGGCAATTCTAAAGCTGTTGCTTCTTCGATTTCTTTTTGAATATTAGCTACTTTTTGATCGGTATCTAATTCGGTGTTGCTGATCATTTCTTTGTATTTCGTTAATCCTGCACGCATTACATTACCTACAGAACCGCTTTGCTTGTCGCACTCAGCGATAGCAGCATCTACATTTTTGTTTGCTAAATGATATTGTACTTTTCTTACGAATTCAGCACCATCAATTTTTCCTTTTGCTTTAACGATGGTTAACGCACGCTCAATGATAAAAACGATAAGCGTCAATAAGGTACCCATCAACATTGGTACAACTGGTCCGCCTAAATACATTTTACCTAATACGGTATCATGTCCCGCATTTTTCATTACGCCTAAGAAGAAACCCCAAGAAACCGCAATACATGCTACTACGATACCTAAGTTCATCATAAAATTGTTGCCATTTTTTGGCTTACCTGCATGTGATCCAGTGTTTTTTGCTGCGGCTGTTTTTACGTCTGCCATAATTGTTGTTTTTGTTTTTGAATAAATAGTTTTAATTAAACGAAGTTAGGTTGCAAAGATATAAGTCACAGTTAAAAAAACAAGTTTGTAAAGAAAAAAGTTTTACAACTTAACTATTTCATAATGTTAACATTATTGATCTTATCAACCATTTGTTTTTATGTAAAACAAAACGAAAGTAATACGTGATTTAGTATACCAACACTAATTAATGACATTCAAGCCTTTATATAACATGTTTTAAGAGCTTATCTAAATAGCAACTGCGGTATTCAAACTTCATTTTTTTACTAGAATCTCGTATATTTACGCATCTATTTATTGTATCATGACTTTACAAACACTTTTAGGACTGATTTTATTAGGCGTTATTGCTGGATTTAGTAGTAGCTTAGTAGGCATAGGAGGCGGTATCATTATCGTTCCGGTATTGGTTTTTTTCTTCGGTTTTGATCAAAAAATAGCGCAAGGCACTTCCTTGTTTTTATTGGCAATGCCGGTTGCCTTAGCAGGAGCAATTACGTATTATAAGGCCGGTAATGTAGATGTAAAAACAGCGCTTATATTAGCCGTTTGTTTTGTGATAGGTGGGTTTTTGGGCGGAAAACTGGCTAATAAACTAGACACCTTTTATGTAAAAAAAATATTTGCCATTTTTATGATTATCATGGCAGTGAAATACTTATTCTTTGATAAACCAAGCGCCCCTAAAGCAACCTTAAAAAATGAAACGCACCAAGATTAATTCGCTATTAAACAGTAAAGAAGTTAATTTCCCCGTATGTGTAAAAGGATGGGTTCGATCTTTTAGAAATAATCAATTTATTGCGCTCAACGACGGTTCTTGTTTGGCTACCCTACAAGTTGTTGTTGGCCTTGACTTGATTGATGAAAATACATTAAAACAAATAACGAATGGTGCTGCCATTAGTGTTGAAGGCACGCTAGTTGCTTCTCAAGGTAAAGGTCAATCCGTTGAAGTAACTGCACAAAAGATTGAAATTTTAGGCACTTGTGATAGCGAAGCATATCCCCTACAATTAAAAAACAAACCTAGTTTAGAATATTTAAGAGAGCATGCGCATCTTCGTTTTAGAACCAATGTATTTGGTGCTATTTTTAGAGTACGCCACAGCTTAGCCTTTGCTATTCATAAGTTCTTTAACGAGAAAGGCTTTGTTTATTTGAACACTCCCATCATCACCGCATCGGATGCAGAAGGTGCTGGCGAAATGTTTCGTGTAACTACCCTTCCTTTCGAGCAAACGCCTAAAACAGATAATGGCGACATTAACTTTGAAGAAGATTTCTTTGGCAGAAGCACCAACCTAACAGTAAGCGGACAATTAGAAGCTGAATTAGGCGCTATGGCTTTAGGTGAAGTGTATACCTTTGGACCAACCTTTAGAGCAGAAAACTCTAATACAACCCGCCACCTTGCTGAGTTTTGGATGATTGAACCAGAAGTTGCTTTCAATAATTTATCTGACAATATGGATTTGGCAGAAGCCTGCATTCAATATTTAATAAATTATGTATTAGAACATAATATGGAAGACATCAACTTCTTGGACCAACGATTGGCTGAAGAAGAAAAACAAAAACCTACACAAGACAGAAGTGAATTTGGCTTGATTGAGAAATTACGCATGGTGATAGATAACAAATTTGAGCGTATCACCTATACAGAAGCCATCGATATTTTATTACAATCGCCAGCCTACAAAAAGAAAAAATTCAAATACGATGTTAGTTGGGGTATTGATATGCAAAGCGAACATGAACGCTATTTAGTTGAAAAACATTTTAAAAAACCAGTTATCGTCACCGATTATCCAAAAGATATTAAGGCCTTTTATATGCGCCAAAATGAAGACGGCAAAACCGTAGCTGCAATGGATATTCTAGCACCCGGCATTGGAGAAATCGTTGGTGGTTCTCAAAGAGAAGAACGCTACGATAAACTGAAACAACGCATGCATGAAATGCATATTTCTGAAGAAGAATTGTATTGGTATCTCGACACCCGCAAATTTGGAACTGCACCACATGCAGGTTTTGGTTTAGGCTTTGAGCGTATGGTATTATTTGTAACCGGCATGGGAAATATTAGAGACGTTATCCCTTTCCCACGCACACCGAAAAACGCTTCTTTCTAAACTATTTTTTCGAAGGCTATGGAATTAGCCTAGATTCGTTTCTTATATAAAAACATAGGTTTTGAATTGGAAAACATATAGCAACGAATCTGATGAAACGCTTCAACAATTGTTTCTAAGTTCTCGCAACTTAGTATTTGTGGGCATTTTATTAGATCGCTATCAGTTACTCCTATTTGGTGTTGCCATGAATTATTTGAAAAATAAAAGCATGGCCGAAGAAGCAACGCAACAAATTATAGAAATAGCATTAAATAAATGGCCTAAAGAAAAAATAGCAAATGTAAAAGGATGGCTATATATCATTATGCGCAATTATTGTTTACAACAATTACGCGATAAAAAAGGAATGGATTCTTTAGATGCAAAAGAATGGATAGATCGAGAGGAGGAAGCAAATCCGTTTTCTTTAAGTAATTACTTACCGCATTTAGAAGCCGTTTTACCTAGCTTGCCCGCTAACCAAGAACAATGTATACGAATGTTTTATTTGCACGGGAAAAACTATCAAGAAATCATGCAAATAACGGGCTATAGCTTTAAAGAAGTGAAAAGTAATTTGCAAAATGGCAAACGTAATTTAAAAATTAAAATAACGGCAAAACTAAAACAGCATGACGCATAATATAGAGCCCATAAGCACTGCTGCTATTACTGATTTGCAACTCATTGCCTACTTAGAAGGCAACTTAAGCGAGGCAGATATAAGAATAGTAGAAGCCGCTATTTTAGATGACAAGAGTATAGAACAAGCCCTCGAAGGATTAGCTATGCTACCCGCAAGTGACATCAAGAAAATCAAACACCAGCTTAGTAGTTCGCTTCATAAACGACTACATCGCAACGAAAAAAGAAAATTAGCGCGCTTTACTTGGAAGGATGCATTACCCATCCTAATCGTATTAGGCATTGCCTTTCTAGGCTATTTATTTTTACGAATTTTAAAATAAGCAATGCTGAAGCAAAAGCTATAAAAAACGTAACTTGCAGTACCACAACTAATAAACATGAATTTTGAAGGGAAACATATTGTAGTAGCTATCACCGGAAGCATTGCAGCCTATAAAACACCAGAATTGGTGAGGCAGTTTATAAAAGCGGGCGCTGAAGTAAAAGTAATCATGACTCTAGATGCTACAAAATTTGTTAGCCCCTTAGTGTTAGCCACTGTTTCTAAAAACGAAGTACACTATCAAATAAGTTCCGATGCCGCATGGAATAATCATGTGGAATTGGGGCTTTGGGCAGATTTACTATTAATTGCTCCCTGCAGTGCCAATACCTTATCGAAATTAGCGATTGGCAATTGCGATACTATTGTTCAAGCTGTTTATTTATCGGCACGTTGCAAAGTTGCTATTGCGCCAACTATGGATGAGGACATGTATGCTCATCCAAGCACACAAAAAAACATGGACACCCTACGCACTTATGGCAATGTTATTATTCCTGCAGCATTTGGTGAATTAGCAAGCGGCCTTATTGGTCAAGGCAGAATGCCAGAACCAAGTGAACTAGTAAATATTGCACATCAACTCTTATTTAATAAGGTACTCAGTGGCAAAAAAGTGCTCATAAACGCTGGACCTACTTACGAGAAAATAGATCCTGTTCGTTTTATAGGCAATTTTGCATCGGGCAAAATGGGCATAGCATTGGCGCAACATTGTGCTAATTTAGGCGCCGAAGTTCAATTAGTTTTAGGTCCAAGCACACAAACAATTTCGCATAAACAAATCAATATCACCAAGGTGGTTTCTGCTGATGAAATGTTTAACGCATGTCTTAGCCATTTGCCAACAAGTGATATTATAATTTTAAGTGCTGCTATAGCAGATTATAAACCGACGCATTTCGCTGATCAAAAAATTAAAAAAACAAAGCTAGAAGAAGCGCCAAGCATTCAACTAGAAAAGACAAAAGATATTTTAGCTCATATCGGTAAAGAAAAAAAAGCACATCAATATCTCGTTGGCTTTGCCTTAGAAACAAACAACGAACTTGCAAACGCGAAAGAAAAGCTGCATACTAAAAACGCCAACTTAATCGTTTTAAATTCACTGCAAGATTCAGGTGCTGGATTTGGTGTAGACACGAATAAAATTACCTTAATTGAAAAGGATAAAGAACTAGCCTTCCCATTGATGAGTAAAAAAGAAGTAGCAAGCATTATTATAGATCATATTATAAAAGCACACACATGCGCAAACTAGTACTTTTTCTTATAGCAGTTAGCTGTTTTTACAAAGCAGGATCGCAGGAGATTAATTGCAAGATTAAAATCATGTCGGATCGCATACAAAATGTAGACAAACA
>CAIWHF010000264.1 GCA_903912405.1 uncultured Bacteroidota bacterium
ATAGAAAAAATAATACAAAAACAAAATCAATAAAAAAATAAATGTTGTTTTGTCTGTTGTATTCTCTTATAGTGGATGGTATAAAAATCATTAGTCCAACTATTCCCGATAGTGTACTAATAATGATGCCGATTTTTGTATTGAAAAAGTATTTATTGTATTTAAACATAGTATTATTATTTTTATTTTAAACAATTATTGCGCAATCACTTCATCCCACAATGAAAAACTATGTTTTGCAACTGCAAAACAAGTTAAAAGTATTTCTTTTTCTTTAGGGGTAATTGTGTTACAGTTAATGAAATAAATTTCGTAGTCATTAATAAAAGACATAGTTTGGGATAATGAATGTATTCCTTTTAATTCATTATAGAATGTTAAGATTATTTCTTTTACCTGCAACTCATCATTATTAATAAAAAAATGGTCAAGAAAAGGTTTAATGCCCGTAGCCGTTGTTATTGGATTAGATGAGATGTAATTATTTATAGAAACTGTCAATTTATTAGGTAGTAAAGGTAAAACTTGCAATTCAGATGAATTAAGTTGAGTACTATTAAAAATTGAGGTATTAGAATTTAAACGCTGATTCATATTGCCTGAATAATAAACGTCAACTAATTGATTGTGTCTAATGCCAATCAATTCGTAAGGATTATTATGAGGATTCGGAACATCATAATTGCCTGTAGGGTTTGGAGCACTACCTCCAGATGTTCGTACTACCATACCACAAGCGTTGTATGCTGCAACTGAAGCAGCTGCAGCAACCACACCACACGCTACGCCATTAGCAAAACCAAGTACAGGAAATACACTTAGCCCCCAAGTTGCAGAAGCATATTCTGCCGCTGCTGCTATATCTGCTCCTCCCGCAACTAATCTTTTTTCACCCTCTGTCATTTTAAAAAAACCAACATTTTTAAATGTGTACTTTTCCGAAATTTTTTTCAAGTCACTTTGAATAGTGTTATTTGAATATGTTGTTATGGGTTTCTGTTGTTTTTTGCAAGATATAAATACTGTACTTGCAATAGTTACTAATGCAAAAACACCCAATGCAATAAATTTAATCTTTTTCATTTTATATTATTAACCTTACTTACTCTCTTTCAAATGGGGGATTTTCAGTGTTAGCTCCCCGAGTTAATCAAAGTATAGCAGTCATCATTACTGCTTTTGTAGCAGCATGATTATTAAAGCTTTTCTCTTTTCAGATTACCGATGGTCAATTCTAATAGTATGCCACAGATGATGAAAAGTATTTTGTCTTTGTTTACTTAGCTAAGTATGTCCAATTATCGTGCCTGTTTTTCTGAAAAGGATATATACTATTTAAACAACTGTGTAGTCTGTTAGCTTTCAGTTGTGAATTAGGAAAAGAAAAATATATTTGTAGTTGTTTGGTTTTGATAGGATAAAAAATAAGGAGCGGTTCCCGCTCCTTTTGTAACAACCAATAAACCGATAAAGGCATAACGTATTTACATACACACTAACGATAATTACTTAACCAATAAAGTAATCTTGAATTAGTATATACAATAACCGTGCCAAACTTTTTTAAAATGGGAAAAAAGGAGAATTTAAGTGTTCTTTTAGTACAAATTGATATCGTTTCGGATGATTATAGACAAAATCTATCCAAAATCGAAGATTTTATTGAGCTGCATCAAGCTCATAATACTTTAATTATTTTACCCGAAATGTTTTCTACTGGATTTACCATGACTCCAGCTACACTTTTAGACCCCTCTGGCGAACAAGCTATATGTTGGATGCAGGAAATGGCAAAAAAATATGCTTCTGTTATAGCTGGTTCTTGCGCTCTTTTAGAAGAGGGTAAGTATTATAACCGCTTTTTGTGGGTATTACCCAACGGGCAATTACATGCCTACGATAAAAAACATTTGTTTGCCTACGCCGGAGAAGACAAAGCCTATACACCTGGCGACAAACGCGTGATCGTATCCTTGGGTGGATGGAAGTTTTTAATCCAAATCTGTTACGATCTTAGATTTCCAGTTTGGGCTAGAAATAAGCAGGAAGAATATGATGCCATCATTTATGTAGCCAATTGGCCAGAAAAAAGAGATCATGCTTGGCGCACCTTATTGCAAGCGCGTGCTATAGAAAATCAATGCTATGTGTTGGCGGTGAATAGAATTGGTGATGATCAAAATGGCTTGCACTATATTGGTCATAGTGGTGTCATAGACCCAATGGGAAATTGGCTAACAACCTTAAGCAATCAAGAAATTGGTATTACCTTTGCATTAGAAGCATCGGAACTGAACGCAGTAAGGCAACAATTGCCTTTCCTGAAAGACGCTGATGATTTCTTAATTTTATAATGGACCATTTATTTTCTACAAAAATTGGAACGGAACTAGAACCGGCTATTCATTTTCTAAGCGCAAATGAAGTTGTAGCCATTCCTACAGAAACCGTATACGGGTTGGCAGCAAATGCCCTATCTGAAAATGCAGTATTGAAAATATTTGAAGCTAAAAACCGTCCGCATTTCAATCCGCTTATAGTGCATATTAAAGATTGGAAGGAAGCATCAAATTATGCCGAAACAATTCCAGCACTCTTATCTACATTAGCCGAAAATTTTTGCCCAGGTCCTATTACTTTTTTAGTGCCTAAAAAAGACTGTATTCCCGATTTGGTAACGGCGGGTAGTCCTTATGTAGCACTTCGAGTTCCCAATCATCCTTTGTGCTTGTCGTTATTGCAACAGCTTCCTTTTCCATTAGCCGCACCTAGTGCCAATCCTTTTGGTTATGTAAGTCCGGTTACTGCAGCTCATGTATTACAAGGGCTAAACGGAAAGATTCCCTATATTTTAGATGGCGGCACTTGCTCTATTGGTTTAGAAAGTACGATTGTAAGTGTAGATCAACATAAAGTAGTGGTGCACCGAGTGGGTGGCATTAGTGTAGAAGCAATAGCAGCTTGTATCAACGATTCGGTAGTGCTACAAACGCATAATGAGCAAGCCCCTACCACTGCAGGCCAATTAAAAAGTCATTATGCAACGCATACGCCGCTTATCATTGGCGACCCCGCTCTTTTGTTTAAGGAGCATGCAGCTAAAAAAATAGGGATCATTGCTTTTACTAATACCTATGAAGCTTTGCAGGGCGCTCAAGTATGGACGCTTTCTTCGCAGCATAATTTATCTGCCGCTGCCGCCAACTTATTTAGGGCCTTAAGAGAAGCAGATGCTTATGGTCTAGACCTAATTATAGCAGAGCGCTTTCCAGATCAAGATTTAGGTCGTGCCATCAACGACCGATTGCACAGAGCACAAGCACTTTTTAAATAAACTTTTTAAAAAGGCGTAAAAATATTTAGGTACTTTTGCGCCACAAATTTTACTCTACTATGTGGCATTCTTTAGCAGCCTTTATTTTAAAACAACGCTTTACTTTATTAGCCCTATTACTAGCCATTACGGTTTATATGGGTATCGAAGCTAGTAAAGTGACCTTGAGTTATGATTTTACGAGTGCTATACCTACCAATAATCCTAAATACCAAGAGTATAAAAGCTTTTTAAATAAGTTTGGAGAAGATGGCAATGTAATGGTTGTTGGGGTGCAGACCGATGCTTTTTTTAATCCTTCTTTTTTTAAGTCCTACAATACTTTAGTGCGCAGCTTAGAAAAAAGTGCAGCAGTAGAAAATGTATTTAGTGTGCCTTCGGC
>CAIWHF010000265.1 GCA_903912405.1 uncultured Bacteroidota bacterium
TATGGATGGTTGGATTTCTTGAAATTAAAAGACGAAGCATAACTATTGATATAATATAACTATTGATATAATATATGATATAAAATTCTATCATTTTTTTCTGTATCTTTTGAAAAAAGATTTACGAACGCTTGATATGATTTTTCTAAATGATTATATTTATGTAAAAACAAAACGAATGCTAAACAATAATATCCGCAGGCAGTTGAATTTATATCTTGTATTTCTTTATCATTGTATGTATATGGTTTAATCTTGTTTTGGATTTCCAAAGGTGCTATAAAACCATAACTATCGTAATAATAACTGAAAGTTGGTGTATAATAGAAAGCAACCCAATGAGTTCCGTGTCCTTGACTTGATGATTGTAAATTAACAATATAACAACCTCTTTTTAGGTTTGTCGGTAATTCATCTTTCATATATATTCCATTGACTTCAATGTTTTGACTTTTTAATATTTCTAACATCTCTCTGTCTGAAAGTGCGTTTGAATGAAATACAGGCATTTCTCTATTAAATAAAAATAAAAAATATATCCTACGCAGGATACATTGAACCTCCGCATCTACCGCCAGTATAACCAGCAGGAAATAAAGCACCCCCACTGTGTGATTTCTTTTTGGAGGCAGTTGCTGGTTTTCTGCCAACAATTCGGCGATGTTTAGCAACACCCATTCCAGCAATTTTATTGGTTAAGAAATTCGAACCTAATTCAACACCTTTTGTAGCAACTGATTTTGCTACTGATTTTGCTAAATCTGTCATTATGCCTCTGCCTCTTCGCTTTTTTGGTGCTGGTGGTTTTGGATGATATTTAGTTTTATGAGTTGGAGTATAGTGATGTCTTGCTACACCTTCTCCAACTCCAAATCCAGCAACTTTTGAAACATTACCAAGAACACCTAAAACATCACTTATAATTCCTTCGCCTTGTTCTATTGGTTTTGCTGATTTTCTTCCAACAATGCGACGATGCTTAGCAATTCCCATTCCAGCATTTTTTGAAAGATTACCAAGAGTTCCTAAAACATCACTTATAATTCCTTCGCCTTGTTCAATCGGTTGTAAAGTATTGATTTTAGAATGAGCGAAGTTTGATAATTTACTTACACCTTTATGACTTTCATTTTTAACTCGATTGATAATTGGATTTACTATATCTTGAAGTTTATACTTTTGAACGAATGATTTTGCTTTTTTTTCAATATCACCAAGAATACCACTTCCGTGAGCGTCTAATTGGTAAGGGTCGAAACTCACTGTGCTGGCAGAGCCTTTTAGGTGTGCTTTGTGTAATATTTTGAGTTGCTGAACGCTTAAACAAATTTTACGGTGATTGCCAAGTTTAACACGAACTGGATGCCCATTACGTAATTTGCTTAATTGATTGTCTCTTAATTTTTGTATGCCCACTTCGTGATACATCTCTTTATTATCTATTTTAAAGATGAGATAATAATTTAATTAAATTGCTTTAAATATTTTCGTATTGCGTGGATAGATATTGCGTTTAAATGGTAAAGTTTTAA
>CAIWHF010000266.1 GCA_903912405.1 uncultured Bacteroidota bacterium
AAATGCGAAAAATGAAGAAAATTAAACTAATGCACTACCAACTAGATGGCGAGATTTGTGTGGTAGATTACAACAATCTTAAAGTTTCCTATTATGGAAACAATGGACATCACTATAATTTACTTGGAGCGGTAAGCGACAGAATAGAAGCATTCTTGATGCGAAGAAATTGGAATAAGATTTCAGCAGATACATTTGCCAAATTGAAGTTAGATATTGATAAGGTCATAGTATGAGGAATGAGCATGAGCATAAACTCCAAGTGGCAATATGTAAATGGCTAGACTGGACTCAAGACTTTTACTTCTATGCAATTCCAAACGGAGGAGTAAGGCATAGGCTAGTAGCTATCAAATTAAAGATGGAAGGAGTCAAGGCTGGAGTGGCTGATATGTTTTGGATGGTTTCAAACAATAAATGGAATGGATTATTTGTTGAGGTTAAAATTGACAAGGGAATCCAGCAATCAAATCAAAAAGCATTTGAGCAAATAGCTTTAGCACACGGTTATTATTATTCAGTTGTTAGATCCATTGAAGACTGCGAGAGTTTGATTAATAGATTTAAAGCAGATGAAATATGAAATCAATTAATTCTTTAAGCGGAGGAAAAACTTCAAGCTACCTTGCTTATCATTATCCAGCAGATTATAATCTATTTTCTTTAATTAGAATAGAAGACAAAAGATGCACTCCCAAAGATTTAAAGTTAGTACAATTTATTTCAGATAAGATAGGCCAAGAGTTTATCGCAACTGCTGAATCTGATATAACTTTAAAAGCAGTAATTGACTTAGAGCAATTGATAGGCAAAGAAATTATTTGGGTAACGGGTAAAACATTTGAGCAAACAATAAGTAAAGCTGGAGGATCACCACCAAATATGATTTGGAGATTTTGCACAACTGAAATGAAGATGCGTCCTATTTGGGATTGGTGGTTTAAACACATTGGAGAAAAAGTAAAGATGGGCATTGGTTTTAGATTTGATGAAATGGAAAGAGCAGAAAGGCTGAGTACTTCATTCAAGGGAATAATAGGTAAGCAAGGGGGGGGGGTACGAAACAAGTGGGAAGAAATAGAATGGCGAGAAGGTTATTTCCCATTGATAGAAAATAGAGTTACTCATTACGATGTTAAGAAATGGGTCGATACAACTCAATTGATATTCCCTGAGGACTCAAATTGTGTGGGATGCTTTCATAAGCCATTACAACAATTAAGAAAGAATTGGGATTTAGAAACTGAAAAGATGCAATGGTTTGCAGACCAAGAAACAAAATCTAAACGATTTAAAAAGGAAGGTACTTATGAGCAATTTAAAAAAATAGGATTGCAACAAGACTTTTTCTTTGGAACTGGAAGCGGATGTCAAGCTGGATATTGTACGGACTAAATGAAAGATAACCATCTAAATGCAATTAAATGGATTACAATGAGATTACAACGACCTACAATCCAAGTAGTTATCGACTGCGCTACCTATCACGACTTAAATTATAGCCTTGAAATAAATCTTAATCGAATCAAAATGGAAAATGGTTCTTCATATTCAGCTTATAGACAAACAAAAAAGATTAAGGATTATTTGGAATTACGGAATTTATAAGTTAAACTTTGCACATGGAAAAGATTAATTATCAAGGAGTTATCAAAGAAGAGGTCAATCATCCTGATCATTATCAAGGAAATGGCATTGAAGTAATTGACATAATTGATTCTTTTGACCTTAATTTTAATCTAGGTAATTCAATCAAATACATACTTCGAGCTGATAAAAAAGGTTTTAAAAAGAAAGATTTAAACAAAGCAGTTTGGTATTTAAATCGGGAATTAGAAAAGTGGAAAGGTTAATTTGGGAAGCTATTTTGGTTGGAATAATCGAGATAGCTTTTATTGTTTATTTTATTATTGAAATAATCAAAAAA
>CAIWHF010000267.1 GCA_903912405.1 uncultured Bacteroidota bacterium
AGTAGCCAAAGCTTTTAAAATAGGCGCTTTAATGAGCGTTGACCAATGATGAAGGGAATAATTTAAAAATATGGTTGCAATATTTTTATAGGCAGCAGCGGCATTGTTTAAATAGGCATTGACCTGCTCCGGTGCTTCGTTGGTTTTAAGCGCTAGTTCTGCTGCAAATTTTTCTTTATCGGTATAGGCTGTTATTTGTGTGCCATCTTGATAAAAATAATGACAAGCCACCGCTACTTTTTTATAACTAAAAAATTCATCCATAGGCACCTTAGCTTCCGAAAATAAATCGGCAATAAGCTGTGGAGCGGTAAATAAACTTGGACCCGCATCAAAAGAATAATCACCTAATTGGAAAGCGCTCAGTTTGCCACCAGGATACATATTTTTTTCAAATACACTTACCTCATAGCCTTGCAAAGCCAACCTTATGGCAGCAGCCATACCAGCCACTCCTGCACCTATAACTACTACTTTCTTATTTTTCAACTTTACTATTTTTTTGCGCTTATAAATAATCCAAAACCTTATAGCTTTCGCTGTATTAAGGCTTGGCTAAATTACAGTATTTAGGGGAATAAGTGTTTAGGGAGTAAGGTGGGTTGTGGAGGGTATTGCGAAAAAAAAGAACAAAAAAGTTGAAACTTGCAAAAATGTTGTACCCTTTTAAGGTTATTTTGAGATAAAAAAATGTAAGTAATTGTCTTGCAATTACTTACAAAATTTTGTGGTGACCCCGACAGGATTCAAACCTGTAACCCTCAGAGCCGAAATCTGATATTCTATTCAGTTGAACTACGGAGCCAATTATGCTTGCAAAATTAAACGCTTGTACTTAGTTTTCCAAACAAGCTAAACTCTTTTTAATAATCGCCAGTGCTTCATCCATTTGAACTTTTGTGATACATAATGGCGGCGCAAAACGAATCTTATCGCCATGCGTAGGCTTAGCTAATAAGCCATGCTGCATCATGGTTATACACAAATCCCAAGCGGCATCTGGATGTGCGTGCTGAATCTGAATCGCATTCAACAAACCTTTTCCTCTTACTAATACAATATTGGGATGCTGAAAAGCAATCAATTCATTTCTAAAATAAGCACCTAATTCCGCTGCATTTTCAGCCATGTTTTCTTCTTTCAATACTTCTAAAGAAGCTATAGCCACAGCGCAGGCAAGCGGATTGCCACCATAGGTAGAGCCATGCTCTCCGGGTTTGATGGTAAGCATAATGTCATCGTTGCACAATACCGCAGATACCGGTATGGTGCCGCCAGAAAGTGCTTTACCTAAAATCAACACATCGGGTTTAACCTGCTCATGATCGCAGGCCAATAAAGCGCCCGTTCGGCATAACCCAGTTTGTATTTCATCGGCAATAAACAGCACCTTGTGTTCTTTACATAGTGCAGCTGCTTGAGCTAAATATCCTTCGTCCGGCACTACCACCCCAGCCTCGCCTTGTATAGGCTCTACTAAAAACCCAACTACGTTTGGATGTTGTAAGGCTTGTGCTAATGCAGGAATATCGTTATAAGGAATCACTTGGTAGCCACTCATAAAGGGACCAAAATGATGGGTACTACTCGAATCAGTAGAAAAGGAAATTACATTTAAAGTTCTGCCATGAAAATTATGCTCGCAAACTAAAATTACCGCTTCGTTATTCGGCACTTGCTTAAGCTCATATCCCCAACGGCGGGCCAATTTTAATGCAGTCTCCACCGCTTCTACACCTGTATTCATCGGCAATACTTTATCATAGCCAAAGTAATTGCAGATGTAAGCTTCATATTCGCCTAATAAATTATTATGAAAAGCACGAGAGGTAAGTGTTAATTGACTTGCTTGTTGCACCAATGCTGCTACAATTTTGGGATGGGCATGCCCTTGGTTAACGGCAGAATAACCGGATAAAAAATCGAAATAGCGTTTATCATCTACATCCCACATAAAAACGCCTTCGCCTTTCTTTAATACTACCGGCAAGGGGTGATAATTATGGGCGCCATAGCGCTCTTCTCTGTCAATATAGGATTGGGTATGATCGCTTACGCTTGTATTTGAATGCATAAATTTATTGGTACGGTTAGTGCCTGCAAATTACATTTTTATTATTGAATTGCTGTTTTTTTCATCCACAAGAAAATAAGATTGAAAAGAAAACTAATACTTACTGCCAATAGCAAATAATGCAGAGAACAAGGAACATAGTAAGTGCCTATTTTGAAGATAGCAAGTAGAATAAGGCTTAGCACAATTTGTTGCAACCATATTTTTAAAGGAAATAAGTCCAACACCCGAACCTGCAATATCTTGGCGGTATGCACACTATAATAGGCCGCTTGTATGTAGGAGGATAGCACAAAACTAAATGCCAATCCCGGCAAACCCATGAGCCAATACAAAGGATACATAGCCGCAACTGCAATCAACAAATCGAGCAGAGCACCTTTATTTATAATAGCCCCTTTATGTGCATGTTGCAGGATACTGGTAAATCCATAAGCGCGTAGGGGTAATACTAAAATTGACCATTGAAAAATAGGTACCGATGCAGCGTACCGATGATCAAAAAACAAATCAAATAAGGGCGCTGCAAAAAATAGTAAAAACAAAAACAAAGGCATTACAATAGCATTGAGCAAGATGCCCGTTTTGTGAAGGAGCGCAATACTGTGTTGTTGTTTGTCGGCTCTTTGCATTTGCGCAAGAAAGAGCAAACCCGCACTGGTAAAGGCACCTAGCAAAATGGGCAAAAAAGGAATATCTATAGAACCGTTGAAATAAATAGCAGTAAGCGAAGTGCTTAATAATACAACCACTACTACTTTGTCTATCCATTTAAAAATATATTGTAAAAAATCTTGAAGGGCTAAATGCAACCATAATTGCCGCGTCTCATTCAAATCAATGGCAACTAAAGCTGTCGTAGCACTTTTAGTATAGTGTTGGTATGCGGCAATTAACACGAATGCTAAGCGAATACTAAGCAACAAGCTTAAAGCGGTGATGATACTTGCTAAATCAAACGCAGTATGCAGGTAATACACATGCAGCACCACAAAAGCGACTGCATATAAAATACTAAGTACGGTGATAAGTTTTAATTTTCGCGAAACTATTAAATAGGTCTCCGCTATCACCAAAACTACCGTACACATGAATAAAAGTGTTGTAAGTATTGGAGCAATCGTAAGTCCGGCATGATATTGCAAAACAACGCAGCACACCGAAAGCAACAAAAGTAAAAGTCCAAAAAAAGCTATAGAACGCGTACTGATTTTTTGCCATAACAGCTGTACTTGCTCTGTAGTATAAGTAAGCAACAAACTTGGAATACCCACACTTGCCAAGCTGGTAAATAACATGAAATAAATCCACCAAGATTGATAAGCCCCATAAGCACTTAAGGATAAGTTGCGAGAAAGTAAAATCCAACAAATGAAAAGCGCTGCGGTTGGAAAAAAACGCAACAAGAAAATATATACACTCGACGATATGAAGCTAGCTTTATTTACAGTTGGCATAGGCTATACAAGCTGTTTTATCGAGTTGTCGGATAATCTTAGCCGGATTGCCCGCAATCACACAATACCCTTCTTCAAAACTTTTGGTAACCACAGCACCAGCACCTACAATAGTAAAATCGCCCAATACCGTACCGGGCATTAGCGATGCGGCATGTCCCAACCAACAATGTTTTCCAATCTTGATAGGCGGTGCCGCTACATTTAATTCATTTTGTATAAAATCATGATTAGCCGATACCAAAGCTACCCCTGGACCAATATTGGTATAATCGCCTATTTCAATACCATTATCGGCATTGATAAATACATTAGGCGAATCGCCTGGAAATACTTCTTTACCTCTTTTAATGTTTGCTGCTCCATGAATAACACTGGTGAAATGAATAGCCCAACTTACATCGGCATTATGGCGCAATATTTTTCTAAAAAGAAAATCGCATAGGTAAAAACCTATGCTCATTTCTTCTCGTAGTCCAAATGCTTTTTTTATCGACATCTATATTTAGTTCTTAATGGGTGTTTCCTTTTTGAAAATGAAATATGCAGATGCTGCTAATAGTAAATAAAATAATACAGATCCTAACAAGGCAAATTTATTTCCAAATTCAAACGTTGCTGGTTGAAATTTGAAGTTGATAATTTTATTAGTACCCTTTGGCAAGCGCAAAGCACGCAATACATAGTCGGCTTTTACAATAGGTACTTCTTTGCCATCTATATAGGCTTTCCATCCTAAAGGATAATAAATATCCGAAAATACCGCTACGCCACCATCTTGTGCTGCTGTATAAATAAATGAAATTTCGTCTAATCCATATTGGTGTAAACGAATTGTGGCAGTATTATCTACCGTTGCAGGTGCAGCACCCATTTCTTTTTGGAACGACTGGCGAATCACCGCAGTTTGTTTAGCTACAAAAGCATTAGGTACTAGCTTAGTAGGATCGGTAATGGATGCGGCATTCAAGGCGGCCATTTCCTCATCTGCAGTTTGCACCCATTTGATCTCTTTTACAAACCACGCATTGCCACATGCATTAGGATTGCGCTGCTGCATAGGCTGATTGTTTTGACCAGGGAAAATAAGGTACTTCGTATTCAACATATTCAATACTTCGTTATTGATGTTATTACCGCTCAATTGCATATTGATCAAGTCTTGATAGATCTCCATTTTAGCTGGGGAATAACCACCAACTGTTTTATGATGATACGATTGAATAGCATCTTCGAATGTAGCACGGGTCAAATCTAATACACGATAATATGGATCGGTATCTTTTAAGATTTGCGCATCTACTTCGCGCGGCGCTAATTCCATTTCATAATCTGCTTCTTCTTTATAATTATCATCATTCAAATATTTAGCAGCTACTTTAATTTCATCGAAGGCAATAAGGGCTGCGATGGCTACAAGGAAAATAGTAGCATTTATTTTTTTATGCACTAAAGCCCATAATAAAGCTGCTGCTAGTAAGATAAGCACTAAACTATACATGCCACTATGCATAGCTAGGCTAGCTCTATCTTCTACCAAGGCATTGACTAATGTTTGCGCTTTGGTTTCATCACCCAACATACCCGTAAAACGTTCTAAATCTTTTGGCGATTTAAAATCGAAAAAGAACTGGCTGCCAACGCCTACCACTAAGGCAATACCGCCTGTAATGAGCGTAGCTAATTTAATTTTAGCCCAAGCTACTTTTTCATCCCACTTACCAGAAAGCAATTCGTTCAAGCCCCAAATGCCAATTAATGGAAAAATAAGTTCAGCTATGCTCAAGGTCATTGTTGGCGTTCTAAACTTATTCAACATAGGCAAATGATCGAATAAGAAATAATTGACACTTTTAAAATGATCGCCCCAAGAAAGGACAATACTTACAAGGGCTGTAGCAAACAACCACCATTTATGATGGCTTTTAACCAAGAACATTCCCAATACAAACAAGAAGCAAATAATAGCCCCAAAATAAATAGGTCCGGCTACAAATGGCTGCGGTCCCCAATACGTAGGTGCATGAGCGGTAAAATTAGTAGCCGCATCTTCCGGCACACCCATCTCGCTCAATACTTGATGCGTTTTAGAATCTTCACCGATATCTTCCGAACCACCACCATATAAATCAGGAATAAGCAAACAAAAGGTTTCACCAATTCCATTGCTCCACATAAACGCATAGTCTTTATCTAATCCACCATTTTTCTTGCCTTTATCATGCGCTATAGTCAATTCGCTTTCGCCGCCGCGCATGGTAACTTTGGTATATTCTTTAGTCGCTAAAATGGCACCCAAATTAGGTAATATCGTTACCAAACTTAGTCCTAGTAGCAACAAACTACTTTTTACAAAAGAAGCTATTGTTTTTTCCTTAATAGCTTTAATGAAAACGCCAACTGCTCCTAATCCCAATAAAATAAATGCATAATAGATAATTTGATAATGAGCATTAGCAAAGAGTAAAGCCATGGCAATGAGAAAAGCTGGAACACCCCATTTATAAGTACCTCTGTAGATCAACAAAAAGCCACTCAACAACAAAGGCAAATAGGCAATGGACAACATTTTTGTTTCATGGCCAGCAGCAATAATTTGTGGATTATAAGCAGAGAAAGCAAAAGCAATACTACCAATAGCGCCCAACCATTTTTGAACACCCAATGTTTGCATTAAAATAAAAAAGCAAAGCATGGCAAAGAAGAAAAAATAAATAGGTTTCGATAATACACTGGTTAAAGCCGTTTGAATAAATGCGGTATGATTATTGCTTTTAGCAACATAGTGCGTGTAGGTAGGCATACCGCCAAACATACTATTACTCCACAATACTTGTTCGCCTGTTTTTTCGTGCCACTGCATGCCTTCATGCGCCATACTCTTCCAAGAGATATTATCATGTTGATAAAGCACTTTGCCGTCGATAGCCGGATAGCAAAACAAAACACTAATAATTAAAAAGCCCAACACAATCCATAAGGTTGGCAAATACGATTTGAACGATTGCATAAATTATTTTTAAAAATATAATGAAACAAAAATAGTTTTTCTAGAGCAAAATCCTATACAAACAGGAACTATTTAAACGTATTATAAAGCAATATATTGCACAGCAGCTTGTTCGGAAAAGGCGCGCTCCAATCGCTTAGGATCGGTATCCGTTAAGAGCACTTGCCCAAAATCTGGACCAATGATAATGCGCAAAAGAGCTTCCATTCGTTCATTGTCCAATTTCTCAAACACATCATCTAATAATAAAATAGGTGTTTGCTGCATCGTTTCCTTAATGAAATGATATTGCGCCAATTTCAATGCAAATAAAAAACTCTTCTTTTGCCCTTGTGATCCAAATTGTTTAAGCGATTGCCCCTGTATACTAAACACTAAATCATCTTTATGAATGCCTTTATTGGTGCGTTGCAAACGCACATCATGATACAATTCCTTTTCTAGCCAATGTAATAAGGATTGGGTTTGCAAATCACTTTTATAATTCAATTGCACCTGCTCTTTAGATGCCGACAATTGCTCATAATAGGATTGCAACAAAGGCATAAATTGATCTAAAAATTGGCTTCGTTTTTTAAAAATATAAGCGGCTGCAGCATGCAGCTCTTGATTTAAATACGCCAAAATAGTAGCATCGGCATTGGCAAATTGCGCTTGTTGCTTGAGCCATGCATTGCGTTGCAGCTGTAGCTGCTGATAGCTCAATAAGTTTTGCAAATAGGCAGCATCTAATTGACTCAGAATGCCATCCATCCATTTTCTGCGCCACTCCCCGCCTTCATTAATGAGACCAATATCGTCGGGCGCCACCATTACAGCAGCAAAAGAGCCAATATGATCGGTTAATTTCTCCAATTCCACCCCATTATGCGTGATGCTTCGTTTTAGCTGCTTACATTTCAAGATCAGCGAATGGGTTTCTTGAGATCGCTCTAATTGCGCATCGATTCGGTATCCATCGGTATCCCAAGAGGCAATATAGGATTGCTGAGCACTAAAATAGCTTTTGGTATAAAAAAGCGTATAAATGGCATCCAATAAATTGGTTTTTCCGCTCCCATTGCGGCCTGTAATACATACAATTGGGGCATTAAAAGCAAATTGGGCTTGCTGGTAATTTTTAAATTGGATGAGCGATATATTATTTATATGGGTCAAGGTACTTTGTAATGAATATTTTTTTATATTTTCGCACAAATTTATTAAATCGTGCAAACACTATTTAGCAAAGAAACGTATTTATATTGGTATGAGTTAATGTTGCTGCTTCGAAAATTTGAAGAAAAAACAGGACAACTCTACGGAATGCAGAAAATTAGAGGTTTCTGTCATCTTTATATCGGACAAGAAGCGTTGGCTGCTGGATTAATGACAGCAATCAGACCTTCTGATAATGTTATTACCGCTTATCGCGATCATGGTTTAGCTATTGCCAAAGGTATTTCGGCTAAAGAATGTATGGCCGAATTATACGGTAAAGCAACCGGTTGCACAAAAGGTAAAGGTGGAAGTATGCACTTCTTCTCCAACGAAAAACGCTTTTTTGGTGGCCACGGTATTGTGGGTGCACAAATTGGTGTTGGTGCTGGTATTGCCTTTTCTGATAATTATTTAAATAACGATAATGTAACCATCTGCTATTTTGGTGATGGCGCTGCTCGTCAAGGTATTTTACACGAAACGTTTAATATGGCGGTATTGTGGAATTTACCCATCGTATTCATTTGCGAAAATAACCATTATGCAATGGGTACGTCGGTAGAGCGTACGTCTAAAGCTGCCGACCTTTATCGCTTAGCTGATGCATACGATATGCCTGGCGATAGCGTAGATGGTATGAGCTGCGAAGAGGTGCACAAAGCTATGGAGCGTGCCGTAAAAAGAGCACGTGAGAAAGGTGGACCAACATTCTTAGAAATTAAAACCTACCGTTTTAGAGGGCACTCTATGAGCGATCCGGCTAAATATAGAAGTAAAGAAGAATTAGAAGAGTATAAAGAAAAAGACCCTATCAATCAAGTCTTAAATACCATCATGGCCAATAATTTTGCTACAGAAGCAGCTATTGAAGCTATCAATGAAAAAGTGCGCTTAGAAGTAGAAGAAGCTGTTCAGTTTGCTGAGGAAAGTCCCTATCCAGATGCAAGTGAATTATTCAAAGACATCTATGCACAAGAAGATTATCCATACATTGTGGATTAAGATTGAGGTTGAGGTTGAGACCGAGGATGAGATTGAGGATTTAAATACAAAAAATAAGAACAACAATCGATTAACGAACAACGACTGACGACAAACTATAAACGAACAATAAAAAATATTAAATTTTAAACTATAATTTATGTCAACAACTAATGAATTAAGTGCTTTAGAAAAAATACAAGCGGCTTACGAAACAAACAAAAAACGCATCAACACCATCACTACAGTAGTGTTATTGGCTGTGGTAGGGTTTGTAGTATATACCAATTTTATTTTAAAACCAAAAGAAAACAAAGCAGCTACAGCGCTTTCTTATGCGCAACAATTTTTTGCAATGGACTCTTTAAACCTTGCATTAAATGGCGATAATACGCATCCTGGTTTTATTAAAATCATTAAAAAATTCAGCGGAACAAAATCGGCAAACTTAGCACACTATTATGCGGGTGTTTGTTATTTAAGAACAGGCGAATTTAAAAAAGCAATCAGCGAATTGGAAGCGTTCAATGGCAAAGGCACTGCTTTTGCAAGTATGGCAAAAGGTTGTTTAGGCGACGCTTATATGGAAACAAACAATACCCAAAAAGCTATTGAAAATTATATGGATGCATCGGCAAACAAAGCAGATGAAGTAATCACTCCTATGTATTTATTGCGTGCAGCAATGGCTAATGAGATCGCTAAAAACACAGAAGAAGCAAAACGTCTTTATATCGAAATTAGAGATCAATATGCTACATCACCACAAGCAAGAGATGTTGAGAAAAATTTAGCTCGTTTGGGCGAATTAGGAAATTAAAAGTCCTTTTTTTGAATCCCCTTTAATACCTTTGTGGTCTTAAAGGGGATTTTTTTATGGCCATAGCACAACAAAGCAAAGCACTACTATCATTAGATCAGCTAAATATACCTAAAGTAGCGCATATAGCCATTGTAAGCACCGAATGGAATGATACCCTTATAGCGGAGCTTTTAAATGGTGCAACTACTATTTTTCAACAGTTTCCACAGATACAAATAACGCACTATACCGTTCCGGGATGTGTAGAATTAAATTTTGCTTTAAAGAAAATAACCACTACACAATCGGTAGATGCAGCTATTGCATTTGGCGCTGTTATAAGAGGAGGCACGCCTCATTTTGACTATGTTTGTCAATCCGTAACCCAAGGTATTACGCAATTAAATACCGAAGGATCGGTACCCATAATTTTTGGTGTGCTGACCTTAGATAATGAAGCACAGGCTTGGGAGCGATTAGGAGGCACCCATGGTCATAAAGGAGAAGAAGCCGCTATTGCTGCCTTAAAAATGATACAATACAAACGATTAGCTTAATACAACTATTGACCCTATGCCTAAAGTACAATTATTTATTCCTTGCTTCGTAGATCAGCTATTCCCTCAAACGGGATTAAATATGGCTAAAGTATTAGAACATTTTGGTTGTGAAGTAAGCTTTAATCCCAACCAGACTTGTTGTGGACAACCGGCCTATAATGCGGGCTATCAGGATGAAGCTCGAGAAATTGCCAGCAAATTTGTGAGCGATTTTAATGAGGTCGATTACATCGTAGCCCCAAGTGGCTCTTGCACTGGTTTTATTCGTAGTTATTACCCACATATGTTAGAGCATAGCAAAGAAAGTAATAAGGGAAAACAAATCGTGCAAAGGGCATTTGAATTCAGTGAATTCTTAGTGGATGTATTAAAAGTACAATTAAGTAATACGCAATTCCCGCATAAAGTCACCTACCACGATGCTTGCGGGGCCTTAAGAGAATGCGGTATTAAAGCGCAACCGCGTCAACTCCTGAATCAAATAAAAGATATGGAGTTGATAGAAATGAAAGAATGTGAAACCTGCTGTGGCTTTGGCGGTACTTTTGCCATTAAATATGAGCCCATTTCTATTGGCATGGCACAAAATAAAGTGCAAAGTGCCTTGCAAACGGGTGCAGCCTATATTGTATCAACAGATGTGTCTTGCATGATGCATATGCAAGCCTATATCGATAAAAATCAATTACCCATAAAAACAATTCACATAGCAGATATATTAATTAATGAAATTGCTAAAAAAACAAAGTAAGTTTCGTTACAATTAATTAATTTTGCAGCACATTTCTAAGCACTACTTATGCATCCATCCGTAAAAATCTTTTCTGGCACGAGTTCTAGCTATTTAGCTGAGCAAATTTCAAAATCTTTTGGTAAAACATTAGGCGACGTAAAAATTCAAAAATTCAGCGATGGTGAGTTCCAGCCTGTATTCAACGAATCTATTCGTGGCGATTATGTTTTCTTAGTACAATCTACCAATGCTCCATCCGACAATTTGATGGAATTACTAATGATGATTGACGCTGCTAGAAGAGCATCTGCCGGGTATATTACTGCCGTAATTCCTTATTATGGCTTTGCGCGTCAAGATCGTAAAGACAAGCCGCGTGTATCTATAGCTTCTAAATTAGTGGCTAATTTATTGACCAAAGCGGGTGCTAATCGAGTAATGACGATGGATTTACATGCGCCTCAAATTCAAGGCTTTTTCGATATTCCAGTAGATCACCTTGATAGTTCGGCAATTTTTATCCCATATATTGAAAATCTTAAGATAGAAAACCTTACCTTTGCATCCCCTGATGTAGGCAGTACCAACCGTGTACGTGAGGTAGCGAAGTATTTTGAGGCAGAAATGGTTATTTGCGATAAGCAAAGAAAACGTGCAAACGAAATCGCAGGAATGACCGTAATTGGAGATGTGACCGGCAGAAACGTAGTATTGATTGATGATATATGTGATACGGCAGGTACCCTTTCTAAATCGGCTGCTATGCTAAAAGAAAAAGGCGCATTGAGTGTAAGAGCTTTTTGTACGCACCCGGTGTTGAGCGGCAATGCATATCAAAATATTGAAAATTCTGTTTTAGAAGAATTGGTAGTATGCGATACCCTTCCACTAAAACAAAACATTAGTAAAATAAAAGTAGTACCTACTGCAGAACTATTTGCTATTGCTATCAGAAATACTTTTGAAAATAAATCTATTAGCTCGCTATTTATTCATAGTCAGCTTAATAAATAAAACGAACTGTTTAACAATAAAATCCATCCAGTCTAAGACTGTGATCCTTAAAAAACCGCTACACTATTGTTTATTGTTTGATGGATTAGAAATCAACGATAGCGAGCAAAAACTAAAAATAGTATGAAAACTATCAACATTCAAGGAACATTAAGAAGCGACTTCGGTAAAAAAGCAACACGCCAAGTTCGTTCTGAAGGCCATGTACCATGCGTAATTTACGGTGGCGACAAAGCAGTACATTTCTCTGCACCAACACTATCTTTCAGAGGATTGGTATACACTGCAGAATTTCAAATTGCAGAAATCAACATCGACGGAGCTACTTACCGTTGTATTTTGAAAGATTTACAATTTGATGTAGTAAGTGATGCTTTAACGCACATCGATTTCTTACAATTAGTAGATGACAAAAAAGTAATTGCCAACTTACCTTTAAAATTTGTAGGAACTCCTGAAGGGGTTAAAGCAGGTGGTCGTTTAGAAGTAAAAGCTAAAACGATTAAAGTAAGAACTTTGCCTAAATTCTTAAAAGAATTTATCGAAGTAAACATCGATACTTTAGA
>CAIWHF010000268.1 GCA_903912405.1 uncultured Bacteroidota bacterium
TATTAAGAAAAAGAGGGCAACTATGGATCTATAATTAGTGAGTTTTCCCTTAGGTTTTTTTGCAAAAATCCAAACGCGTTTACCTTTATCATCTATAGTAGCCACCCTATCTCTAAAGTGTTGATCTAATTCTTCTTCGTAATGATAATCCTCGTTCATTTTTTATTATAATACTTTCAAACTATCAATAGCAACAGCTTTTGCTGTGGTATCGACCGTTGCTGCTTCAACATAGATGGTGCCTTGTGGCGCTTTTGGATTTGCAGGGTTTGTTCCTTTGAGCGTAATAATATAACTGGCAATTTGTTGCATTTCCATTGGCATAATTTGACTCTCCCAAGAAATCATTCCTTTTTCTGGCCAACCATATTTAATCGTTTTAAAAATATCTTTAATGCCGCCTCCATGAATCCAATACGCATCTGTTAAGTTAGGGCCTACTAAACCCTCCCCATGCTGACCATGACAAGTAGCACATTTTGTAATAAAACTACTCTTTCCTTTTGCCAATGCTGCAGCATCTGTTAATGATACAACCGAAGTCTCATCGACCGAAGCCGCTGCTTTTTTCAAAAATTCATTTTTGTTCACTAAGGCTTGCGCTACTTCCGTATCGTATTCCATTTTTTGGGTTGGCCCATCAAAAAAGTTAAAATAAATCATATAGGTAATGGCAAAAATAATCGTACCATAGAACATGTATACCCACCAAGGCGGCAAGCTATTGTCTAACTCAATAATTCCATCGTAGTTGTGATCTGTAGCCACCTCTGCTTCTCTATCTAAAGGTATCGCCTTAGTCATGCGTTTCATGATGGCTGCATAGGTCCATTTAGATTCTGCTTTTGTTTTATAACCTAATGCAATGAGCATCTTTTGTAAAATAGCAAACAAATAAAGGATTACAAAAAGTTCAATCGCCACCACCAATATTAAAATCATTATGGTAGTAGGATCTAATGCGCCAGCTATTTGTGTAATAGGATTAGGCGCAACAGTTGAACTGACTGTTTGCGCCTGTGATGATCCTATTCCTAAAATAAAAAAGAAAAAAATAATTGGAAGTGTATTTTTGAATTGTTTTGCAATTTTATTATTCACTAAACCCACTAATACTCCACCTATAGCAATTATTACTAATAATAAACCTAGAATGGCGAATGCAAAAACCCAAAATAACGGGCTTGCCAAAATATTTGGAGTAAGGCTTACAACTGCATTCTGTGCTACCGCCTGGGCATTTACATTTGATAATAAAAAAGTAAATAGGAGTAGCAATAGCCACTTATTAAATGCTAATTTTTTTAGACTATTCATGTTTGCTAAAATTTAAATGATCATCGTTTTTTGCTAAAGGAATATTTCCTAATTCGTTCATTCTTTCGGTATCAGATTTGATTAAATAAACAATAAGTACCGTAAAAAAAATTACGAAAATAAAGAGTGAAAATAATGGGAATACAGATATGCCCGCTATAGAAGATAAATAATTAATGAATTTCATTTTTACCTAATTTAATTTTGTTTCTAATTTGATATCTCTGCCAAGTCTTTGCAAATAAGCAATCAAGGCTACTATCTCTTTATCAGAAGCCGTTTTAATTCCAGACTGCGCTAATGTGTTTTTAATAGAATCTGCTTGATGCATTAAGTCTTTATTCGCGATTAAATCGTAACCCAAAGGATATGGTACTCCGACAGTTTGCATTGCCCTAATTTTAGCGGCTGTTGAGCTCGTATCTAAATTATCGTCTAGCAACCAAGCGTAAACCGGCATGATGGAACCCGGTGACATCGAGCTTGGTTCCAGCATGTGATTATAATGCCAAGCATCTGGGTATTTTCCACCTTCTCTTTGTAAATCGGGTCCAGTTCTTTTCGAGCCCCATAAGAATGGGTGGTCGTACACAAATTCGCCGGCTTTAGAATATTCACCATATCGTTCGGTTTCTGATCTGAATGGACGGATCATTTGCGAATGACATGTATTACATCCTTCTCTAATATAAATATCTCGTCCTTGTAATTCTAATGGAGTGTATGGTTTTACACTCGCTATGGTTGGTATATTATTTTTAATTAAAA
>CAIWHF010000269.1 GCA_903912405.1 uncultured Bacteroidota bacterium
CCACCTTGATGGTGGGTTTTTTATTTAAGCATACATTTGTAACGGATAGTATTTTACAAAAAGAAAATGAAAATTAACGAACGCTTATTGTTTACACTTTATATTTTGGGTGCTTTGTGTGTGCTTTTTGGTGCACTCGGAAAATTGGAGCATTGGTACAGCGCTCCGGGCATTATGTTTATTGGCTTTTTGATAAGCGCTTGGTTTATTATATTAGCCTTATTAGAAATTCATCAATCTATTAAAATTAATTTTCAAGAAAAAGTACTTTGGACAATTGCTATGATATTTTTTAGCACCCTTGCCGGTATTTATTATTTATTGAAAAAAAGAAAAGATATACTTGCGTAATTATAATCTGAAATTTACGGCTACCCGTAGGCTGTGATTATTTTTTTGTAAATCAGGCATCCAATTCACGGCCGGCGTTTGCTGCCAACCATCAGGAGATGTAGTGCCACCTGAGCCAGCAAAATAAGGCACATTGCTATTTCTATAACTATATTCTAATCGTAACGTATAAAAATCGTTTGGCATTATGTCTATCGTGCTAGTTAGCTGCCTAACGCTAAGTGATGGATTACTCATTGTGCTTAATGCGATACTATATGTATTCAATTCTTGCGTGCAGGGAGCAATAGCTAAATAAGCACCTTTATTTTTAAGCGCATCTACCCGCAAGGTCCAGGCTAGTTTATTATTATGAAACCATAAACGATGGCTAAGCGCTGCGCCAACGATATTGTTTTTACCCTCAAAACCATAATGCGTATTTAAACAAAATGCAGCTTGCGATAGCTTGCCTTTTGATTTAGGAAGGTATCGATAGAGCACGCTATTATCATGATGAAAACGAGGGGTTCCTATTTTACTATCTTTTCCTAAATAAAAATTAGCCACCAATTGTAAATTTTCATTCGGTCTGTAATAATTAGAACTACCTATGCCTAAACTATTATTCCAAGCATTATACGATTGCCATCCGTTGAGTAACCAGAGCTCCGTTTTAAAATTCTTAGTAGGGTATACTTGTAATCGCGCACCAGAAAAATAAAAAGGAGTAAACTCACAAATCGTAGAACGTTGATAGCACCAGTTTTCTTGTGTCACATAACTTTCCAATCCAATATAACTCATGAAAATGCCCATCTCTACATTTATGCCATACCATTTATTGAAATGATAACCCGCTGCGGCTTCGCGAATATTTTTTAAATTCTGAATATTATTATTTTTACCCCTCATGGCAGTTGCGTCTTGATCTTGAATGATGCTTAACATCGATCCGGTTTGCAACCACAAACGACCAATCATGTTTTTATAATTACTTTCAATACCAATTGTGGCCATGTTGAGTGTAAATTCATTATTGCGACCAATGGTAGCCGATGCGTTATGGGTATGATCTATTGGGTTAGAAAAATCATAATTGATATAGGCATCTACCAACGCTACTCCAGTAAGTATAGTTTTGTTGTCTTTATCTTTTAGAATTAAGGGAAAATCTTTCTGTCTATTTTGCCCATTCATCCAAGTAAGATCCATGCCATCAAAGGGAATTTTTTCTTGCGCCATAATAAGGCTGTATAAACAAATGTTTATAGCAAAGAGCGCTAATTTTTTCATAAGTACTAATTTTTATAATCCTATTTTTTCATCAATCAAATACACGTTTCGTTCTGCTGCATTGCGTGTAATTAATTCACCCATATAACCCGCCAAAAAGAATTGGGTGCCCATAATCATAGTGCTTAGGGCAATATAGAATAAAGGTTTATTGGTTAATCCATAATCTACACTTGCAAATTTAGATACGATTAAGACGGCCACACTAAAGAATCCAACTAAGAACATCAAAGAACCAATAAGTCCAAAAAAGTGCATCGGTCGTTTTCCGAATTTGCTAATAAATTGTATGGTCAATAAATCTAAGAAGCCGTTTACAAAACGTTCCCAACCAAATTTAGTAGTGCCATATTTTCTAGCTCTATGTTGCACTACGCGTTCGCCAATTTTTCTGAAGCCGGCCCATTTTGCCAATACCGGAATATAGCGATGCATTTCGCCAAAGACCTCAATGCTTTTAATAACTTTTTTTCGATATGCTTTCAGGCCACAATTAAAATCATTGAGTTGTATGCCACTCATGCCTCGTGTTACCGCATTGAATAATTTTGAGGGAATATTTTTGGTGAGTTTATTATCGAATCGTTTTTGTTTCCATCCACTTACTAAATCGTACCCCTCGGTAACAATCATTTCATACAGACCTGGAATTTCATCGGGACTATCTTGCAAATCGGCATCCATAGTAATTACTACTTTTCCTTGCGCCGCTTTAAAGCCTTCATTAAGCGCAGCGCTTTTACCATAATTGCGTTGAAACTTAATGCCCTTTACTGGAAATTGTGTTGCTAAGTTTTGTATCACTTGCCAACTATTGTCGGTGCTACCATCATTTATCATGATCACTTCATAGCTATATCCTTTTTGAGAACACACCTCATGTATCCAAGTGCACAATTCGGGTAAAGACTCTTCTTCGTTGTATAAGGGAATAATGATAGAAAGATCGTAGTTCATAATTATACCGTTTCAGCTGGTTTATTTTTTTTAATGATAGCAGCAATGATAAAATTCACAATACCATAGCCCACCAAACTTTGAGCATAGGCAAAAAGTACTTTGCTTAATTTTAAACTATCTTTTGTTTTTACCTCCATAGCTTCCATGGCTTGGTCTATAGCTTCTTCCGGAGCTTTCATGCGCTCCATTAATCCAATGCTACCTGCTTTTATTTTATCTACCAAATTGGGATCAATAGTACTTGCATAGATATAACCATACACTGCATTGATGAAGGTTGCAATTACGGTAGTTATAAACAAAGCGCTAAATGCTTCTTTGATAGTGATATAGCCACCCATTGCTTTTCTTTGTTGAAGGCCACTAAGCACAATGCCTATTAATCCGCCAATAAGGATAACAAAATTCATTACAGAATAGAGAATGAAATTATTTATCCAATATAAATTGTTGAGTGTTGTGAAAAACATCATACCAAAGCCGATAAACAAACCGAACTTAACAGGTATCGCGTTTTTTGAAAAGTTATTATGTTCCATTTTAATTAATTTTTAGAGATAAAGGTAGTAATTACTTTTGCGTTACAAGGCCAGGTATCAAACGGCATATTATTACTTTTTGATTGTCCGATTTCTATTTGCAAGGTGCTTGGGTGTTGTAAAGACACAACGCTAAAATTTCCGCTAGCGCCTTCTTGTATGATTTGATACGGCAAATTAAAAATACAACGAGCATTGTTGGCAAATAAATCCATCCATCGCTCTATGCTTAGTTCCTTTACAAATTTAGAATACAAAGCAGCAAAGCTATATTCTTGAACAGCCATTCCATAGGATGCATATTCAAATTCTTTTTGTTTTGCATCCCAATCTTGTGGTCGGTGGTGCGAAGCAATGCAATCGATAGTGCCATCTTTTAATGCAGCTATGAGTGCTTGTCTGTCTTCTTCGCTGCGCAAAGGAGGCATTACTTTATAAAGGCTATTGTAGCTTGTCAATGCACTATCCGTAAATAATAAGTGATACGGTGTAGTATCGCAAGTGATAGCTATGCCTTCTGCTTTAGCTTGTTTAATAATTTCTATACTTGCTGCGCAAGACACTCCACTGATATGTAAGCGCGAATGGGTGTAGCGAAGCAAATCAATATCGCGTTGTAATAAAATAGTTTCTGCAATGGTAGGTATACCTGCCATGCCTAATTGAGTAGAGTGAACACCTTCGTGCATCAATCCATTGCTAGCTATGGTGCTATCCATTGGTATTTGCACCAATATTCCCTTAAATGCTTTTACATACTCTAAGGCTTTAAGCATGAGTGCTGCATTTTGTAAAGGTTTCCATCCATCGGTAAAACCCACAGCACCTTGCTCGTGCATATCCAGCATTTCTGCCAAGTCTTTACCTTCTATATTGTTGGAGATACTTCCAAGTACATGTAGTTTTGCTGGTGCTCCTTGCGCTTGTTGTAAAGCAAATTGAACTGCTGCTTTATTGCTTATGCTTGGCTGCGTATTGGGAACGATTACCACATCGGTAAAACCACCTTTTGCTGCTACGGTCAATCCGTTTTTAATGCCTTCTTTATATTCATAGCCCGGTTCTGCATAGTCGGCCATGAGATCTACCCAGCCTGGACTAAAAATCAATTCTTTTTCTGATATTATTTTTTCGGCACCTGCTTCATCAATTTTTTTTGCAATTGACACAATGGTATTGTCCTCCATCAAAATATCCATTACCTGATTATGTAAAGGAGATGCTGCTTGAATAATTTTTGCTTGCTTAATTAATACGCGCATAAATAGGAGTTAGAGGGTGGGTGCTTTTTTAATTTTTTTATCTACAATAATCCAAGATTCGAGTAGTAAAAACAGTAGTGCTAAAATAATACAAAGTTTCCAAAGCGAAAAGTTATTATTCGCCAACAAAGGGTTTGCGAAGTTTTGTTTGCTTGCTGCCAACCAAGTTTTCTTCTCGAAAGGGAGTGCTTTGTCCAGCTCTTTCTGTTTCCAAAGATCAAGATTAGATTCTGCCATTGGAGCGTTAATACTTAGTACCCAATTGTTTTGAGTATTTTCTAAGTTATAAAAACCCGTTTGCTGGGTGTGCTTTCCGGTAAATAGGACTAATTGATTGCCTTTGTTTTTTTGAATTGGAATTACATCCATGCCATAGGCGTCTTTAAGATGTAATAATTGCTCTTCTTTTATGCCATTGTTGGGAAGCCATACGGGCTCTTCGCTTGCTGCAAAGTGTACAAGGTTTTTGGGGCTATGTCCTTCCGCTGCCATGGTATAAAGTAGGGGAACAAATAAATAACTAGTAATAAAGTTATTGCTACGCAGCGAGCCATCGCTACTAATTATAAATAAATTTCCCGAACCCCATTGATAGCTCGAAAGATAAGGATCACCATTTTTACAAACCAACCAATTGTTGGGGTTTGCTCCGAGATCACTTGTTATTTTATAATGCCATTTAAGCTGTGGTAATTGAATATTATCTGGAATTTTTTCGAACAATGCGGCTATATTTTTTTGATTGGTATTGATGGTTCCAATCGTTTGTGCTTGCGTGTCTTTTTCTACAATACGAATACCCTTTTGCTCTAAATAACGGATAACTGCGGCAGATTTTGATAGTTGATCGCCTAAAAATAAGACTACATTTTTACCGGTATTAATAAAACTATCTATTGTGGTCCAATCATGTTGTTGCAGACTTCCATTATCTTCTATAATGCATAATTGCTTATTAAATAAATTTAAAGAAGGGCTTATTTTTTGCCATGTAAAACCACCATAGGCATTGAGTCCAGCCTCTATATAAGGGCTTGCTTGTGTAGGTATGAAGCCAATGGGAATTTGATCTGTTTTTTTACAAGCCAATCTAAAAGTGTCGTCAAAGTGTAGTTCTCGATCATCTAAGATCAGTGTTATTTTTTGCCATGATGCGAGATTAAAGGCTAATGAAATGGTATCAATTGAGTGCCCACTTGCATTAAATTTTATTTCTTTAACTGTTTTCAATTGTTCGTTTAACAGCACTTTTACGGTTCTTGATGGTTCCGCTTCGGAAGTATTAATACTACTGGTAATGATGAGTTGGTTTGCTTCAGCCGAAGCATTGCTAGTAGTAGCTAAGAATGCCGTATCAATACGAGCATTACTAAGGGTTTTAGTTTGAAAAGCTATCCCAACAAAATCTATATATTCATATAGGGCATTGTCTTTACTAGGAAGGAGCATGCTTTTTTGAAAATCGCTGAAATAATAAAATTGACAATGCTTAAGCAATGCCGTCTTCATTACTTCCTGTATTTGTTCTAGTGATTTTTGAAAAGTGGGCGCATGAAAACCAATATTTATTTTTTGCAGCAAGGTTTTGGCAGTGCTTTTAGTAACCGGTTCATAACTGAGAGCGCCCTCATTGCTCAAGATTAAAAATTGAGCATCCTCTTTGCTTTGCATAATTAATTGAAGGGATGCATCTATTTCTTTATCAAATAAACTTCTCACGCCTTGTTTTGCTAATAAGCTTGGCGAATTGTCTATATAGATAGCAATTAAATTATCGGTTGAATTATTATTATCCCTATTCAAAATGGGTTTTGCAAAAGCAAGGATTAAAAAAGCTAATGCAAGCAACCGAAACAGCAATAATTTCTTTTTTCTGATAACCGCCATTTTATTGCTTAGCAGCGTCATCGATTGTAAAAATCGATTAGCAGAAAAAAGAACTCGAGTATATTTTCTTAAATTAAATAAATGTAGCAGGATAGGTATCAATAAACTGATACCAGCCACCAAAAAGAAAGGATACAAAAAATTCACCTTACAAAGATAATAGAAATGAATATGGTAAAATGCTATAATTAACCAAAAAGAGGCTAGTAATATTTTATAAAATGTTATTTACACTTACATAAATTGCATTCCGATGCGGTAGCAAATCCCTTTTGCGAACAGCCACTATAATTTTTTAATTCGCATACGCCTTTGTTTTTATTATAAAACCATCGGCTAAAATAAGCTGCACAAAGCTCGTTGCTTGGCACTACATCATTGCAGGCAGCGATAGTGGGTGTGCAGCTTGTGCTACATTGGCTAGCTCCTACAAGTATTAAGAAGAGCATGGTGGTATATAAAATTATTTTTGAGTTAGACATAGAAATAAATTTAAACGCCAAATTGAGATAAATGATGATCTAAGTGTTTATAAAACATATTATTCCATTCTTCTTTATTAAGAACACCAAAAGAGTGCGATGCTTTACCATCAAAATAAGCAGCACCAAAAACTTGTGTTTTTTTGATGTAATCAATTAATCTATTGCGCTCTTCTTCAAAATTCTTCGCATCTTGAATTATAAAAGCAGGTGCTGTTTTTAAACTATGCTTATAGGGGGTATCGTTAACAACAGCTTTCTTCACAATTAATTTTAGAATTAATTGTAAAAAAGCAGAAGGTTTTGCATGTTTATTTTCATATGCCATTTCATAGCTTACATTACAATGTGCCAACATCTGATCTACACTCATTTTCCCCCATTTTGGTTGGGTATTTGCTTGTAGTAGCTGAATGCGCGCTATAAGTTCGTTTACAACCGCTATGTCAAATATATTTTTCACTAGATTAGTTTTGATAAACAAATCTACTAAATTGATTTTATATGGTAAGCGAGATGGCTATTGAAAATTACTTATTCATAACGGTAATAACCTGAAATAAGGCGGTAATGATAATTACCCCCAAAACAATATAGCGAAAGATGCGTTCCGATGTTTTTATTAGAATCAGCTTGCCCAAATAACTCCCTAAAATACTAATACCTATTAAGAAAGGAATTAAAAATATATACTCGTTTCTAAAATAGCCATTGCCAACATAGATGGCTGCTCTGCTGCTATCTACCCCTAAATCTATAAGTGCAGAGGTGGCCAAAAAAACTTCTTTGGGCAACTGAAATGCTGCTAGTGTAATGCCTCTAATGGCACCACCAGTGCCCACTAAGCCAGCTAAAAAACCAGATACTGTTCCGCCTATATACAAATTTGTATTGTTTTGTTGGATAGGTTTATTAAAATTGATCAATAGGTAGATGGATAATAGCACTATGGCCATATTCATAAATAGGCTTAGTTTTTCGGTAGGTATAAGGGTGGTTAACCAAGCTCCTATAATTACAAAAATAACGGCAGGAATGCCCAATTTTAAAGCAATATCTTTATTAATTCCTTTTCTAAATAAAACTATTTTAGACAGATTACTAAATACATGAAATACGGCGGTAATACCCAGTACGGTTTTGAAATCAAAAAATAAGGAGGCAATGGGTACAAATAGAATACTAGATCCAAATCCGGAGACGGTACCAATAATTTCTGACAATAAAGCTAGACTTAAAAAGAGTGCATATTTATCTATACCCATAACGATTCAATAATTGAATTTGAAAGTTAAAAGTAATGAAAATAGCTATCAGTTTCAATAGGTAAGAGTATATTATAAAGCTGAATTAAATCCGAATTAACTGTTTTGCTCTTAATGTATCTAAGCTAAGTGCTTCTCCATCATTTAAATTTTTATAAGCAGCAACTTCACACAAAAACAATTGATGATCAGCAGCCGGATAGCGATTTATTATTTTCAATTCCATTACCGCTAGTGCATCTTTTAATATTTTGTAACCTCTCCAATCTGTTGTTAGTCCACGTTTTTCTAAACGAGCCAGTTTGTCAATTTTTTTACCACTCTTTTGTCCTAATAAGGGGATCAATCGATATTGTGTTTCGGCTAATAATTGTAATACCATACCATCAGATTGATTTATAAGTTCTAATGTTTTAGTATGCTCGTAAATGGCCACTATAAATTGTTTGGGTTGCATGCTTACAGCTGTAGCATACGTACAAATATTCATATTATAAGAAGTGCCCTGGGCGCTACTGATACTATATACCGGCGAATTAATTCGATTCCATGGTTTTTTTCTTGTCATCTTTTAAAAAGCATTGTACTGTTTTCAGGGTTTTGCATAAGCTAAACGACCTAAGGGTGATGAAACAAAATAGGCATCTAGCCCTTGACTAATTACTACCTGTTGTTCTGATAAGGATACAAATCCGTCATTTCCCACTAGTTGTTCATCTATATGTATTTGTTGTACGCTGCCAACAATTAGTATCGTACTGTTAATAGCTATCGGAATAATTTCTTCCAATTGCATGGCTATGCTTACTACGGCATCTTTCACCATGGGTGCTGTGCAAGATGGAAGATAGGCTGGTTCAAAACCTACCGCTTCAAACTCCGAAATCTGTTTGTCGTAACGAGCAGATGTTTGGTGCGCCCTTTTATAATCTGCTGCCCTAACATAATTGAGAGTGTATACTTTTGTGCTGATAATATTTTGTAAGGTATCTCTTTGCACACTATCCGGCCTGTTGATTAATCCATATAAAGCAGGATGCGCTCCTAGGTGAATCAGTGAATTGAAGATGGCAAGATTATGATGACCCTCCGAAGATTGAGTGCCAACCAGCACTGCTTGTCTAAAGCCCGCTAATGAATTTATTAATGTAGTTCTATAACGCTGTTCTAATTGCTCGATTTTATTTTTATCAATGATCATGGTAGGTTACTTTAAGTTTGTTTTCAATATTTTTCCAATAAGCAAAAAAGGATGGATAATATCCACTAGTATCGGCTATAATCCAATCTCTTGTTTCTTCTTGTCCGGTATAATTTTTATTCAATGGATGTTCTTTATAATAAACAGTTGTTAGTTTATGCGTTTCCATTAAAGATTCGAAGGAGCCAATATAAATTTGTAAGTTCTGAATATTCTTACTTAGCGCTAGCATAAAATCCATGCATAATTTACTTATTGGATACTTTAAGAAAAATGCAGGTTCTATCAGCAAAATTCTATTGCCTTGCTCATCCCGATGCCATAAGGGATCGAGATTATAATAATTATAGAGGAAGCTTGGTAAGTCGCTTTGTACTGTTATTGTTGATTGTTGGGGTAAGACTGTTTTCAAATTAAACAGTTCGGTGTTGAGTAAAACACTAGGCGTGTTTAATTGTTCTAGCGCTTCGTAACTCGTATCTAAAAAAGTACGTTGTTGTTGGGTGTGTGTGTATTTGTTTATGTTTTCTTGATTTACATAATATTTTTTCTGACTGTTTGCTCCAGCTACCCATTGCCAACTACAAGCATTGCTAGCCCAATCTCCATCCAGCAAATGATAATACATCCATTGTGCAGGATGCAACCAATGCGACTTTGCTATATTACAGGCTAGTGATGCAGTATACATCCTGCAATGATTGTGCATATAGCCGGTGGTATATAAATCATGTATGGCTTTATCAATTCCCTCAATTCCGCTTGTGCCTTTTATAAGGCTAGATGCAAGTGCATGGTTAGTGATGGGTGTCTGTTGTTGTTTTATTTCTTGTTGTAAGTCTTTTACTTGGGCTACGCGTTGAAAATAATCGCGCCAACAAAGTTCTTTTACAAAACTAGTCATTTGCTCAAGTGTATAGCCCTTTTTTATAAGATGAACGAGTACTTGTCGGGTGCTGATAAAGCCTCTAGATATATAAGGAGATAAATAACTTACTGCTCCGTCTATATAATTTCTGGTTGTACCATATGCTATTGGATCTATTTGGTCTATCTTTTCTACAATAGCATTATAATTGGTTTCAAATTGTATGGGCATTACAACAGTTTATTTAAACTAGGTTCTTTAATATTCTTTTTAATACTATTTATTTTAAGTACTCCATTTTATAACACTATTTACCATTCGATTGTTTAAATACAACCAGTAATCTCTTTTTATTTATTCCTGTATAAGGGTGTTTATTTTATTAACGGTATGCAAAGCGATAGGCCCTCCAACAAAAAACCGCTTCAAGTTTTTACACTTGAAACGGTTTTATAGAATGCTTAAGAAAGCTTGGATTTTATTTCCAAAAATTCCATTTTACACCATCAAAAATTGCCAGCGATTTACTCCACATGTCATAAACCATAGTGCCGGCTACGGGCGATTTTATTTCTGTTTCGGCGTTGGCTACTTTTGGTAATACTAATGCTTTATTAGTAGCTTCTAATACCAATACACCCGAAGCGCTAGATGTACTTGCACCCATAATGGCTACGGTGCCCTGCTCTGCTGAGGTGTTTAAACTCAAGGACGATAAATTTCTTACCTCATCACTGATGTCTATCCAAGCGCCATTTACACGTGCTTGTGCTTTTGCTGCTGATAAGTTCACAGCATTTATTAATAGTGTGCCATCGCTAGCTCCGGCTCCTGTTGGTAAGGTTCTTACCACGGGCAGTATGATACCGTTGGTAGCATTAGGGGCAAAGTCTAATATGGCTGCCCCATCTACACTTTGCTTACCTACAGCAACCTGTGCCTGCGTTGCATAGCTAAGTAAGCTGGCTGCGAAAAGTATTAAGATTTTTTTCATTTTTTAAAAGTTTATAAAAACCAAATTAGTTCATTGAACTAATTTGGTTTTATTGTTATAATAATTAATAATTGCAAGCTCTTTCTATACATTTCCAACCGCTGCCGTTATACAATTGGAAACAACCATTGCCAGTGCCATTTGCGTCGGTCACATAGATAAGCATACCTTCTACTAAATTAGTACCAGTGATGGCGTTTCTTTGTGCTAGCGTCATACGCGTAATTACAAATCCTTTATTGGAAGATTCTAAAACCAAAGCGGCGTTTGGCACATTGTCGGGCCATCCTGCTTGTTTGCTTTGTGTGGTAAAGCCTACATTTCCAAAAGTGCTTGGCGTACCCGTTATTGGATCTTTTACACAATATGGACATTTAACTACGATCAACTCATTCGATAACACTTTATTAGCGCTACCACAAGCCGACTCCGGATCTACGGTCATAGACACTTGATTAGAGATACTACTATCCGTATTCTTAGTAAGCACTTTGAAGCTAATAATTCCATTTACGGTATTAGCTGGAATGGTCATGCCAGTGATGTACAAGATATTTTTATCAGTAGCATAATTGTTTACGGTTCCTCCAAATGGATTGATTAACGAATTGGCAACAAATTCTTGTGCACCATCTAGTCGTTCTAAAAATTCTACAGCATTAATAGCGCTTGCAGAAGGGTTGTTTACGGTTATCGTATACGTAAGCTCGGTGCCATCTCCATTAGCTGTTTGTGAAAAACATTTGTTCACCGATTTTGTTATCGTTGGTTTGTTGGCCATAGTGCCAGCGGTATAATTGACCACGATATCTTGAAAATCATCGATGCCACTTTCGTCATCACTTTGATATGGATTTGGACTGTTGGTACCACCTACTAC
>CAIWHF010000270.1 GCA_903912405.1 uncultured Bacteroidota bacterium
ATATCGGTAAATATATTTACAATAATAAACAAAAAATATAAATATTTCATTCAAAAAACTAAAAAAGCACTAATTTTTACTAATTTAAAGATTCTATAAATAGACCTCGCATCGTAACAACATGAAGAAAATTCACTTTATTGCCATTGGTGGCGCAATTATGCACCAATTAGCACTCGCGCTTAAAAGACAAGGACATAGCATTAGCGGAAGCGATGATGAAATTAAAGATCCCGCAAAAACAAATTTAGCACAGCAGCATTTATTGCCGGAAAAAGAAGGTTGGTTTCCCGAAAAAATAGATACCTCCATAGACGCCATAGTCTTAGGCATGCATGCTAAAGCCAACAATCCTGAATTACTTAAAGCCCAAACACTAGGTATCCCAATCTATTCTTTCCCAGAATACATTTACGAAGTAAGCAAAGACAAAAAACGCGTAGTTGTTGCAGGAAGTCATGGCAAAACTACCATCACTTCCATGATAATGCATATTTTAAAATATGCAGCTATCGACTTCGATTATATGGTAGGTGCAAAAGTTGAAGGATTTGATCAGTCTGTAAAATTGAGCGATGCTCCTATTATCATTTTAGAAGGCGACGAATACCCGGCATCTATCATTGAGAAAAAACCAAAGATATTTTTCTACCACCCACATATTAGTGTCTTAAGTGGCATTGCTTGGGATCATATCAATGTATTTCCAACTTACGAAAACTATACCGACCAATTTGTACACTACCTAAGCAATATGCAAAAAGATGCTAGTTTGTACTATAATGAAACCGATGAGGAAGTGCTTAAATTGGTTCATCAAACTACTTCTCATTTAAAAAACACGCCCTATGGCATGCCTTCCTATAGCTTTGAAAACAACCAACCCGTAATACAAACAAAAGAAGGACCAATAAAAGTAAATGTTCTAGGTAAACACAATTTGCTCAACATGCAAGCTGCCATAAAAGTTTGTATGGAATTAGGGATAGCAGAAGCATTGTGTTATGAAGCCATTGCTTCCTTTACGGGTGCTGCTAAACGATTAGAAAAAATAATGGACACCGATGGATTAATTGCATTTAGAGACTTTGCACATGCGCCGTCAAAATTAAAAGCAACACTACAAGCGGTAAGAGAGAACTTTTCTGACTACCATCTCATTGCATGTTTCGAATTACATACCTATAGCAGCTTAAACGAAGCCTTCTTAAAAGAATATAATCAATCGATGGAAGGTGCAGAAGAAGCTATTGTTTTCTACAGCAAAGAAGCTTTAAACATTAAAGGTTTAGAAGACTTAAATACCGATTCCATCAAAACTCATTTTAACACAAAAGACCTTCAAGTTTTTAATAACAAAGAAGATCTTTGGAATTATGTACATTCTTCGGTAAATTCACAAACAGGAAAACCTATTTGTTTATTATTGATGAGCTCCGGAACTTTCGAAGGCATCGACTGGACTACAATAAAAACGTTTTAAGTAAACACTATGGCGCAATTACAATTAAAAAAACCAATTATTTTCTTCGATCTTGAAACTACTGGAGTAGAACCAAGTAAAGATAGAATAGTAGAATTAGCATTTGTAAAAATTAATCCCAATGGGCAACGCGATACGTATGAAAAACGTATCAACCCAGGCATGCCTATTCCAGCAGAAGCAAGTGCCATACATGGTATCTTTGATGAAGATGTAGCTAAAGCGCCTCTTTTCAAACAAATAGCTAGCGAATTGTACGACTGGATGAAAGGTTGCGATTTAGGCGGTTATAACTCCAGCAAATTTGATTTACCCTTATTAGCTGAAGAATTTTTAAGAGTTGGCATTCAAGTAGATTTTACAGAGCGATCTATGGTAGATGTGCAACAAATATTTTTTAAAATGGAAAGCAGAACCTTAAGTGCTGCTTATCAGTTTTATTGCCAAAAAGAACTTACTAACGCTCACAGTGCTGCTGCCGATATCAATGCAACAATTGATATTCTCGAAGCTCAGTTAGACAAATATGCAGGGGCTTTAGAAAATGACATAAAAGCGCTGCATCATTTTACCAATACCGATGTATTTTTAGATTATGGTCGCAGAATAATATTAAAAGACAATATTCCTTATTTCAATTTTGGCAAACACAAAGGCAAAAAAGTAGAAGAGGTATTTACGGTAGAACAACAATATTATGATTGGATGATGCAATCTGATTTTTCTTTGCATACCAAACAAAAGATTACTGAAATATTAAATGTAATGAAACTTAAAAAACTTCAAAGCAAATAAAATAAAAAGGCACTTGAAATCAAGTGCCTTTTTATTTTAATAGAGCTGCTCAATTATTTGAGCGGTAGTAACTCCAGCCACTTCTGCTTTATAATTTTTTACGATTCTATGTTGTAATACATTTTGTGCTACAGCCTTTACATCTTCTATGTCGGGCGAAAATTTACCGTGAATCAAGGCATGGCATTTTGCAGCTAAAATTAAAAACTGAGAGGCCCTTGGTCCAGCTCCATAACTTAGATAATCATTTGCTATAGCGACCGCTTGAGCTGTTTTGGGACGAGAGCGCTGCACCAAGGCAACGGCAAATTCATACACATTATCCGCAACAGGCACTTTGCGAACCAGTTGTTGACAAGCAATGATTTCTTCAATACGCATTATTTTTCCTATTGTTGCAGACGCTGCTGTAGTAGTACTTTTTACAATGGCTACTTCTTCTTCAAAGCTAGGATAGTTTAAATAAATCTGAAACATAAAACGATCTAATTGTGCCTCAGGTAATGGATAGGTTCCTTCTTGCTCAATAGGATTCTGCGTAGCCAATACAAAAAAGGGCTTCGGCAAATCATACAAAATACCTTGTGCTGTAATCGTTTTTTCTTGCATGGCTTCCAATAAAGCAGCCTGAGTTTTGGGAGGTGTTCTATTGATTTCATCAGCTAAAATAATATTAGCAAATAAGGGTCCTTTGATAAATTTAAATTGTCGGTTTTCATCTAAGATTTCCGTACCAGTAATATCACTCGGCATAAGATCGGGCGTAAACTGAATACGTTTAAAATCTAAATCCAACGCTTCTGACAGGGTTTTGATTAAGAGCGTTTTCGCTAATCCTGGCACCCCAACTAATAAACTATGCCCATTACATAAAATAGAAATCAGTAATTTTTCTACTACTGCATCCTGACCAATAATAACTTTGGCAATTTCCTCTTTTAACAGCTTGTATTTCTGATTCAAAAATAATACGCCTTCTTTATCTGACTGAAACATAGTTTATAATTAATACTCAAATTTAATTACAATATACAAACATCGTTCATCTTGTTGTAATATTGTAGTATAAAATTTACTTATGAAGCAACTTAGTATCCAAGAAGCTCAAGACCAAGTAGACCAATGGATAAAAACCATAGGCGTACGCTACTTTAACGAACTAACTAATATGGGTATTCTCATGGAGGAAGTAGGCGAATTAGCGCGTATTATGGTTCGTAAATTTGGAGAACAATCGAACAAAGGACAAGAAGCAGACCTGCAACTAGAAGACGAACTAGCCGATGTTTTGTGGGTATTGATTTGCATAGCCAACCAAACAGGTGTAAACCTCAACGATGCATTGCAAAAAAATTTTGAAAAGAAAAATAAGCGCGACCATCAACGACACAGGGAAAATCCAAAATTAACGTAAGAAAACAAGCATGATTTTGTAATTTTACCTACCTAAGTACAGCCACCTATGATTTTCTCTTCACGACTAATAGAACAAGCAGTTCAAGCATTTTCAAAATTGCCTGGCATAGGCAAAAAATCTGCTTTACGCATGGTCTTGCATGTTATGAAAATGAAAAAGGAAGAAGTGGACGATTTCCTTCAAGCTATCCAGCAAGTGCGCAATGACACTAAAATATGCAAACAGTGTTTTAATATTTCTGATAACGAAGTGTGTACTATTTGCAACAACAGCGTTCGTAAGAAATCACAACTATGCATTGTAGAATCTATTAGAGATGTAATTGCCATAGAAAGCACACAACAATACAATGGCTTGTATCATGTATTAGGCGGTGTATTATCTCCTTTAGATGGCATAGGGCCGGAACAACTACATATTAGCAATTTGCAGGAGCGTATCCAATCAGAAGGTACAGAAGAAATCATCATGGCTTTAAGTCCAACCATAGAAGGAGACACAACCGTATACTATCTCTCTAAAATGCTTCAAGGGACATCGGTAAAAATCACTACCATTGCTCGTGGTATCGCTTTTGGAGGCGAATTGGAATATGCTGATGAAGTAACTCTTGCGCGTTCTATTTCAAAAAGATTACCGATTGATAATTACGTTTCGATTCAAAACGAATCTTAAGCACCCATCCAAAAAGCACCACCAATACTGCTTTTAGTTGCCCCTGTTACAGCCTTCAACACATTTAGTTCTTCTCTCCAGCGCAATACGCCAATGAAAGCCATGACTAAAGCTTCCTTATACTGCACCACTAAAGGATCAGGCACAATCATTTCAATACCTAGTGGTTGCATTCGCCCACGCAATTGTGCTATTAAATAATCATTAAAAGCACCCCCGCCAGTTACGAGCAACGAAACTTGTTCTTGACGATGATTAGGAATAAGCGCTGCTTCAATTTTAGCTACTATAAAATGCACTAAGGTATGTAATGCATCGGCTACAGAAATACTTGTGTCTTCCAACAATACCGAAACCAAATGCATAGCCTGCTCATTACTTAATGATTTAGGCCCCTGCACTTTGTAATACGCGTCTTCGGAAAGCTGGGCCAATAATCCGTTATGCAACGATCCACTAGCTGCTATATGTCCTTTATCATCGTATGCGAATCCGAGTTTTTGCGCCCAATAATTAAGGGCTTGATTGGCTACGCAAATATCAAAAGCTAAAAGCGACTGCTCTTGCTTGATAGTAATATTAGCGATGCCGCCAAGATTCAATAAATAAGCGTAATCATTAAATAAAAAATAATCACCTATAGGCACTATGGGCGCCCCTTGTCCATGCAAAGCTACATCCATGGCACGCAAATCGTTGATCACTTGTAATTGTGTAGTAGCCGCAATACTTGCACCACAACCTAATTGAAAACTCGTTTGCTTAGATGGATTATGATGCACCGTATGCCCATGCGAAACAATAAAATCTACTTTTAAATCTATGGACTGTTCTCTGATAAATTCATTTACACATTGTCCAATATAATGACCATAGGCGGTATGCAGTTCTAAAAATTCCGGTACTGTTTGTTGCGCAGCAGCCTTTAATGCGTGCAGCCATTCTTTAGAATAGGCTTTGCAGGTTGCTGCTTTTATTTCATAACTCCATCGCCCTCTATTTTCTTCGATATGGCAATAGGCTATATCTAGGCCATCTAAGGAGCTGCCGCTCATTAAGCCAATTACTTTATACAACATGCTAATTCAAAATAAAATGTAAGGGAATAAATATTCTTTTGCGCCATGCTTTTTCAGAATGATCCTCGTTTTCAAATTTCATCGTCATCCAATTTTTATGCGTATAACCACCTTGCTGCATAACTCCGTCTATTATATGTTGGTAGGGCTCATACAATGAGTCTAACGTTTTTGTACCATAGTCAAAATAGAGTTTATGCGTTTTAGGATCGGGCATATGTGTTTTTAAATAGGAAGCAAAAGCATTGGGTATTGGATTACGATCTATGGTGAAAATGCCCGGCCAGTGGGTAGAAAGACAAGCAGCGCTTCCAAAAACTAATGGATACTCACAAATAGCATACATAGAAATCAACCCTCCCATACTTGAACCCGCTATCGCTGTATGAGACGCATCTTTGTAGGTTGCAAAGGCACTGTCTATAAAAGGCTTTAATTCCATTACCAAGAATTTTAAGTAATTGTCGGAACGAATACCATCGGCAAAAAGCGCTGCATCATTTCTTACATAAGCAGCAATGCGTGCTTGCTCTTCTTGTGTTAGCGACTCATAGGGTTTTTGTGGAAAATAATCGACATGCCTGTGTTTACCACTATTCCACACCCCTACAACAATAGTATTGGGCAATGCAGAAGCGTTTTTTGTAAAGCACTCATCTACACCCCACTCCTGATGATTCCAGGTTGCTGAGGAATCAAACAACATTTGTCCATCGTGCATATAAAGCACCGCATACTTTTTTTGGGGATTATAATGTTCGGGTAACCATACATCTACATTTCTGGCATCTACAAATTTTGATTTGAAATTTGCAAAGCTTATTATTTGTCCAGATGCCACCTTCACTTGCGCCTGCGTTGCAAGAGAGCATAGGCCAACTAATATTAAAAGACAACTCCTTTTCATATTAAAAATTTAAACTCAAGATACTTATTATCCATAAAAAAACAGCTCAGTGTGTACTGAGCTGTTTTTAAAATAGAGGATCTTATTTATTAATTACATTCGCCATAGTGATACCGATATCCGCAGGACTTGCGACTACGTGAATACCACATTCGCTCATAATTTTCATTTTTGCTGCTGCTGTATCATCAGCGCCACCAACGATAGCTCCAGCATGACCCATACGGCGACCTGGAGGCGCTGTTTGGCCAGCGATGAATCCTACAACTGGTTTACGCATATTTTCTTTCAACCACATTGCTGCTTCTGCTTCCATATTACCACCAATTTCTCCAATCATAATGATACCATCTGTTTCCGGATCGTTCATTAATAATTCCACTGCTTCACGAGTAGTAGTTCCAATGATTGGATCACCACCGATACCAATAGCGGTAGAAATACCCATACCAGCTTTTACTGCTTGGTCAGCTGCTTCGTAGGTTAAAGTACCTGATTTAGATACGATACCAATTCTTCCTGGTTTGAAAACAAAGCCTGGCATGATGCCAACTTTCGCTTCACCAGCGGTGATAACACCTGGGCAATTTGGACCGATCAATCGACAATCGCGGTTTTGAATATAATTTTTAGCTATAATCATATCTTGTACTGGAATACCTTCCGTAATACAAATAATAACTTTAATACCTGCATCTGCAGCTTCCATAATCGCATCTGATGCGAATGCTGGCGGTACAAAAATAATGGAAACATCTGCGCCAGTAGCTACAACGGCATCTTTTACCGTATTAAAAACGGGACGATCTAAGTGCATCGTTCCACCTTTATTAGGCGTAACACCACCAACTACGTTCGTGCCATATTCTAGCATTTGAGTAGCGTGGAAAGTTCCTTCCGTTCCGGTAAAACCTTGAACAATTACTTTAGAATTTTTATTGACTAAAACAGCCATATAGATTGGTTTTTTTTAAATGAATAGCATTTGCGTTTGCAAAAATAGGGTAAATCAAGTCAATTGCAAACTTAAAGCCTGCTTTTTTGCATTAAAATAGTGGGGAAGTATTGAAAATAGCCTTACAACTTAGTTCAAAAAGCTACATAACGCTTAACGTTGTTTAAATTCCCTTAATTCTCTCAACATAGAAGAGGCAAACACAAAATCATTCAGTAAGGTATTCTGACTCGTAAAAATCTCTTTACTAGAGCCTTCCCATTGTTTAAGCCCTTGATGCATGTATAAAATATGATCACCGCTTTCCATCACCGTATTCATATCATGGGTATTGATAATAGTGGTCATTTTATAGTCTTCCGTTATTTCTTTAATCAACTCATCAATAACAATAGAAGTTTGGGGATCTAAGCCCGAATTGGGTTCGTCGCAAAACAAATATTTAGGATTCAATACAATGGCTCTTGCCAAGGCCACCCTCTTTTTCATACCACCACTAATTTCGGCTGGCGATTTTTGGTGGGCACCCTGAATTCGAACACGCTCTAGCACTTCATCTACGCGCTTTTCTTTTTCTAAGGTGGTTAAATTAGTAAACATATCTAAGGGAAATTGCACATTCTCTTTTACGGTCTTACTATCAAATAAAGCAGAACCCTGAAATAACATGCCAATTTGTTTGCGCACTTCTTTCATCTGCCCTTCATTCATACTATACAAATCAATGCCTTCGTATAAAACCTGTCCTTCATCGGGTTTAAATAGACCAATCATGCATTTCAACAATACGGTTTTACCGCTACCACTCGAGCCAATAATCAAATTAGTAGTACTGGATTGCATTATAGAAGAAACGCCATTAACCACCACTTTAGTGCCAAATCCTTTTTTTACATTAACGAGTTCTATCATTGCCAGTCAAATCTAATAAGCAAACTTAATTACTTATTACGACAAAAAATACCTTCGCTTCATTTTTAGTTTATTTTTATGCACTTATCTTTACGCTAAGCATGCTACCAATTAAAAATAATTTTCTCCTTCTAAGAATTCTCTTTGCACTCTTTGTGATTGCCACCCATGCGGTGCTGTTGAGTGGCAGCGGAGAAAACGATGTTTTATTCCAATGGAGTCATCAGCAATTAAATTTTTCGTATTTGGGTGTACGCGGTTTTTTTGTAATTAGTGGTTTCCTTATTTATAAGAGTTTATTACGCAGCACTAGCTTGTTGAATTATGCAACAAAAAGAATATTTCGTATTGTGCCCGGTTTATTAAGCGCCTTATTACTTACCACTTTTATAATTGGCCCCATATGCACTAGTGTATCTACTAATGACTATTTTAACAACCCGAGCACTTACTACTATTTTCTATCTTCCTTAAAAATACCCGGCATTGCTGCTACCCCATCGCTACCAGGATGTTTTACACAAAATCCATTCAGCAATATTGCCAATGGTTCTTTGTGGACCATCTGGTATGAGCTGCTTTGCTATGCGTGCATTGCAACATTTTTTATTTTTAAAAGCAATTCCTTTATTCAAAAAGTATTATTAAGCAGCTTGTTTTTAACGCTATATATCGGACTCACATTGTTCGATCAGCGCTTGAGCAATAGCTTTTTGCCAGGTGCCAACAGCACTTTAAGTGTAAGCTTCGATGTAGTAATTTATTTTGTTGCCGGCGCATTGGGAAGTTTTATTAATTGGAAACAATTGCCGTATCGCAAGCATTTGGCTGCAGCAGCTGCGCTAATTCTTTTCACTAGCCTATATATCCATCAAGCCAATTGGGTACTTTACTTATGCTATCCAATTTTAGTGTTAAGCTTCGCTACAATGCATACCCCTAAGTTAGATAGGTTACAACAACTGGGCGATCCATCCTATGGCCTTTATATTTATGCCTTTCCCGTACAACAATTATTAGTGCAATGGCATCCTATGCAAGGATGGCAATTATTTATGGGCAGCCTTATCGTGCTCCTCCCCTTATCCTATGCCTCTTGGCATTGGCTAGAGCAGCCCTTACTCCGATTGAAAAATCGATAATACGGCTAACTTAAAATGATAAAAATCAGTTTAAAAGCGGATTTCAATTAGTTAGATTATTTAACCGTTCACTGAAAAAAGGTTAAATTTGCGTTTTCAATTATTCATTAAACATCCAAGGGAGGTTCACCATGCCAGTGTTACACAACCGCGTTTCCAATGAAGAGTTAAAACAGCGCTTATTAGCCGACCCAACTCCTCGCACGACCATTTCATTCTACAAGTATTTCCCCATACAAGATCCGCATGCTTTTCGCGATCAATTGTGGTTACAACTAACCGCACTCAATGTGTATGGTAGAATTTATGTGGCTCAAGAAGGTATCAATGCACAAATCAATATACCCACTGCAAATATCGATGGACTTCGTCAAACCCTGGAGCAATATGAAGCATTGAAAAATCTACGCTTAAATATTGCGGTTGATGATGATGGGAAATCGTTTTGGGTATTGCGTATTAAAGTGAGAAACAAAGTCGTAGCCGATGGCATCAACGACTCTAGCTTTAATCCAGCTGATGTGGGTCATTATTTAAAAGCCTCAGAAACCAACGAATTATTGAGCAATCCGAATACGATTGTGGTAGATATGCGCAACCATTATGAATACGAAGTGGGTCATTTTGAAAATGCGATCGAAGTGCCTTCCGATACCTTTAGGGAGCAATTGCCTATGGCCATTGATATGCTCAAAGACAAAAAGGAAGAACCTATTTTAATGTATTGTACAGGTGGCATTCGCTGCGAAAAAGCCAGTGCTTATTTCAAGCACCAAGGTTTTAAAAATGTATTTCATATAGAAGGGGGCATTATTGAATATGCTCGAAAGGCAAAAGAAGCAGGACTCCCTAATAAATTTATTGGCAAGAACTTTGTATTTGACGAACGCTTAGGCGAACGCATATCAGACGACATCATAGCAAAATGCCATCAATGTGGTGCTCCTTGCGACGATCATACGAATTGTAAAAACGATGCCTGTCATTTATTATTCATCCAATGCCCTACTTGCCGCGAGGCTATGGAAGGCACTTGCTCCGATGCTTGTCACGATTTCGTAAAACTACCGGCAGAAGAACAAGTAAATTTGAGAAAAGGGATTGACAAAGGTGCCATGATCTTTAATAAATCAAAAGACCATCCCCTTCGAAAACACCGAGATGAGTGGTTTGGCAAAACAAATACCCATCAAGAATAGAATTAAATACAAGAGCAAATTTCTACTATTTGAAAAATAATAGTAGGTTTGCACCCTAAAACCAAAAATAGTATGCATCCATCAACATTTGATTTAATGCAAGAAATGGGCCATGAGCAAGTGGTGTTTTGTAACGATAAACAAAGCGGACTTAGCGCCATCATCGCCATTCACAATACCACTTTAGGATCAGCATTGGGCGGCACCCGCCTATGGCATTACAGCAGCCATCAAGATGCGGTAGTGGATGCGCTTCGTTTAAGTAGAGGTATGACCTATAAAGCAGCTATCAGTGGTTTAAATTTAGGTGGTGGCAAAGCGGTTATCATCGCAGACCCATCTATGAAATCGGAAGCTTTATGGCGCCGATATGGAAAATTTGTAAACAGCCTTAATGGTAAATATATTACTGCAGAAGATGTAAACACCTCTGCAAGAGATATGGAGTATATCGCTTTAGAAACGAAACATGTAACAGGTGTTCCTGAATACATGGGTGGTAGCGGCGACCCTTCTCCTTTCACAGCGTATGGCGTTTTCATTGGCATGAAAGCAGCCGCTAAAAAACAATTTGGCTCTGAAGATTTAACTGGTAAAAAAGTAATGGTGCAAGGGGTAGGACATGTTGGTCAATACCTTGTTGGACATTTAGTAAACGCTGGTGCGAAAGTATATATTACCGACATTGATGCTCAAAAAATCAAACAAACAGTAGATGCGCATCGTAATGTAGAAGTAATCGACGCTAAAGGTATGTGGGATGTTGCTTTTGATATTTATGCACCGTGTGCATTAGGCGCTACTATCAACGATGATAGCATCAGCAAAATGAACTGTGCTGTAATCGCTGGCGCTGCCAACAATCAATTAGCAGAAGAAACTATTCATGGTAATAAATTAATTGAAAAAGGTATTGTATATGCTCCCGACTTTTTAATTAATGCTGGTGGTTTAATCAATGTTGGTGCTGAGTTAGACGGTTACAACAGAGAGCGCGTTATGAACAATGTAGAGAAAATCTTCGATAGAACATTAGAGATTTTCAACTATGCTGAAGCAGAAAAAATGCATGTGCAAGGCGCGGCAATAAAATTGGCAGAAAAACGCATTGCAGACATTGCTGCTATCAAATCAAGATTATAAGTTGAACTACTTTATAAAAAAAGCCCTGAAATTCGGGGCTTTTTTTATTATAAGAAGGGCGGATGTTGCAGTTGATCTATGAAATAAGGTAAAGCTTGTGGATGGGTAATAAGGGTAAATACAAGGCCATACAAAGCACCCCACAAATGGGCATCATGGCCAATATTGTCGGATTGGCGCTTGCCCATCACATACGAATAGATGACATAGCCTAAGGCAAACAAAATAAAATAAATGGGTATAATAAACTTGATATAAATAACACTCCAAGGCATAAATAAAACACAAGAAAACAATACCGCACTTACCGCACCACTCGCACCTACCGCCCTGTAGGCATAGTTGTTTTGGTGTTTTTTATAACTTGGTAATGCCGCAACAACGATGGCGCTTAGGTATAAGAAAATAAACTCCCCAGTAGAAAAAACACTATTTTCTAAAGCCGGTGCAAAAAAGAACAAACTCAACATATTGAAGAGCAAATGGGAATAATCGGCATGTACAAAGCCATGGGTAAGCATTTGGTAGCCTTTGCTTCGATCACGTTTGATGGTATAAGGACTGTAGGAAAGCTGATTAAAAAGCCAATCGTTCTGGAAAGCAACGATAGACACCAAGCAGGTAATGCCGATAACAACATAGGTAATCATACACTGAATTTTAAGTTTTAAAGATAATCAATTTAAATCGTGGATAAATTCTAACAACTTTTTTCTCGCTTCAACAAAGCGAGTGTATCTTTGTTTTATAAAAAACAATTTCATGTTAACGCTACACAATCAAACTAATTTTTACAAAGGAAAAGTACGTGATGTATATACCATCAACGACCAATATTTAGCTATGATCGTAAGCGATCGTATTTCTGCTTTCGACGTGGTATTGCCTCGTCCAATCCCTTACAAAGGCCAAGTGCTCAACCAAATTGCTGCAGGCGCTTTAAAAGCTACCGAAGATATTTTACCAAATTGGCTTATGGCTACGCCATTACCTAATGCCAGCATTGGCTTGAAATGCGAAACCTTTCCTGTGGAAATGGTGGTGCGTGGCAACTTAACGGGCCATGCATGGCGCACCTACAAAAGTGGATTGCGCAGCTTATGTGGCGTTAGCTTAGCAGAAGGCTTAAAAGAAAATGATTTTTTTGCAAGTCCAATTATTACACCTACCACTAAAGCACACGAAGGGCACGACGAAGATATTAGTCGTGAGGAAATTATCAGCAGTGGCATAGTGGCTAAAGAACAATACGAGCAACTTGAGCGCTACACCCTTGCCTTATTTGAAAGAGGTAAAAAAATGGCTGCAGAGCGCGGATTGATTTTAGTAGATACTAAATATGAATTTGGTTTTATTGGAGATACCATTTACTTAATCGATGAAATACACACACCCGATTCTTCTCGTTATTTCTATGCCGATGGTTTTGAAGAACGTCAAGCAAAAGGCGAAGCACAAAAACAATTGAGTAAAGAATTTGTTCGCGAATGGTTGATGGAGAACGGCTTTCAAGGTAAAGAAGGACAACAAGTTCCAACCATGACAGATGAAGTAGTAAACGCTATCTCTGCTCGTTATATTGAATTATACGAACAAGTAACCGGAAAAACATTTGAAAAACAAACAGTAGCAGAAGCCGACATGGCTGCTATCTTAGACCAAGCCATTGCTGCGCTTTAAGAGCCCCACGCACGCTATCTCAGCTGAAGGGTGCGACGCAACGGATGATGAGCAAGGTACTCAAGCTGATAAACAAAATAAAAAATATGCCAACCTATAAAGATAGTTCTCGAATTATAAAAGCGCCTACTGGCAATACCTTGAATTGTAAAAATTGGGTAGCCGAAGCTGCGTATAGAATGATTCAAAATAATTTGGATCCAGAAGTAGCCGAAAAACCAGAGGAACTGGTTGTATATGGCGGTATTGGTAAAGCTGCGCGCGATTGGGAAAGTTTTGATAAAATTCTTGCCTTACTAAAAACGCTCGAAGAAGACGAAACCTTGTTGGTGCAAAGTGGCAAACCCGTTGGCGTATTGCGATCACACAAAGATGCGCCACGTGTAATTATTGCTAACTCCAACTTGGTGGGCCGCTGGGCTACATGGGAGCATTTCCGTGAACTAGAAGCGAAGGGCTTGATGATGTATGGACAGATGACTGCTGGTAGCTGGATCTATATTGGCTCGCAAGGAATTGTGCAAGGCACTTACGAAACCTATTTGTCCTTAGCCAACATACATTATAATGGCAGCCTCAAAGGCACCTTGAATGTAACTGCTGGCTTAGGTGGAATGGGTGGCGCTCAGCCGCTGGCCATTACTATGAATGAAGGCGTTGCCTTGGTAGCAGAAATGGAAGCGTGGCGCATTCAAAAAAGAATAGAAACGCGCTACTTAGATGAAGTGGCTCCTACAATCGACGAAGCTATTGACCGTGCCTTAGCGGCAAAAGCTGCTGGTGAAGCGGTTTCTATTGGTGTATGCTGCAATGTGGTAGATTTATTACAACGCTTGATTGATAGAAATATAGCCATAGATACACTTACCGACCAAACCTCGGCACATGATGAATTAATTGGCTATTTCCCAGAGGGCTTAAGTGTAGATGAAGCAAATGCATTGCGCGAAAGTGATAAAGACAGCTATTCTCGTCGTTCTTTAGATACGATGGCGCATCATGTAAAACTGATGTTGGAATTGCAAAGCAGAGGCGCTATCACGTTCGACTATGGTAATAACCTTAGAGGACAAGCGCACGATAAACGTGGGGTTGAAAATGCCTTTAATTTCCCAGGCTTTGTGCCTGCCTATATCCGTCCGTTGTTCTGCGAAGGTAAAGGTCCATTTAGATGGGTAGCGCTAAGTGGCGATCCGGAAGATATTTATACTACCGATGCCGCTTTAAAAGAATTATTCCCCGATAATAAAGGATTGCACCGATGGTTGGGTATGGCAAAAGAAAAAATTGCCTTCCAAGGATTGCCTTCCCGCATTTGTTGGTTGGGCATGGGCGAACGCGAAAAAGCTGGCTTGTTGTTTAACGAATTGGTGCGCACTGGAAAAGTAAAAGCACCGATTGTAATTGGCAGAGACCATTTAGATTGCGGATCGGTAGCCTCTCCAAACCGAGAAACAGAAGCTATGAAAGATGGCAGCGATGCCGTTGCCGATTGGCCTATTCTCAATGCCTTAATTAATACTGCTGGCGGTGCTAGTTGGGTGAGCTTCCACCACGGAGGTGGCGTGGGCATGGGCTATAGCTTACATGCCGGCATGGTCATTGTAGCCGATGGATCTGCAGATGCAGAAGCGCGCTTGCGTAGAGTATTACACAACGACCCTGCTATGGGCGTATTGCGCCATACCGATGCAGGCTACGATTTAGCAACTGAAACGGGTAAAGCACACGATTTAAATATTTGGTAATGTATAGAATTGGACAAGGAATTGATTTTCACAAAATGGTAGCCGGTCGCGCTTTATGGTTAGGCGGTGTGCAGATACCTCACCACCAAGGGCTCTTAGGCCACAGCGATGCCGATGTGCTTTTACACGCTATTTGCGATGCTCTTTTGGGCGCTTTAGCCTTAGGCGATATTGGCGTACATTTCCCAGATACGAGTGCTGAATATAAAGATATTGACAGTAAAGTTTTATTGGCTAAAACATATCAGTTGATCAGCGATAAAGGATATGGCATTGTCAATATCGACAGCACCTTATTGTTGCAAGCACCTAAAATAAAACCTCATATCCCCGCTATGCAAGCATGTATAGCAGCAATACTACATTTAGATATCGATGCTATTTCAATAAAAGCAACTACTACCGAAGAACTAAGTTTTATAGGCAGAGAAGAAGGGGCCGTGGCTACTGCCAATGTCTTGTTGATGAAAAATAAGTAGCAAGAGCCTTCGGGCTCTTTTTTTATGAGACGAGCTTGGGGTCGCTGCTCAGCTTCCTTGCGTCGCACCCTTCAGCAAAAAAATGCTATGGAACAATTCCACCTGCAAACCCATAAAACAAATAAAAATTAGTAATTTCGCGCACGCATTATGATTAAAAATATTAGAAACTTCTGCATTATCGCTCATATCGACCATGGTAAATCTA
>CAIWHF010000271.1 GCA_903912405.1 uncultured Bacteroidota bacterium
CAGCATCATACATTTGTGGAATTTTATACCCAATATTCAAAGGAATTTTAGCATTATAAAATTGCTCATAGGCAGCATTAAATTCAACATTAGTAACATCTAAATAGCCTGCTCCTTGATGTGGTTGGCAACCCATATCAGCTGCACCTTGTACATTATTTTGACCTCTTAAAGGATTTACGCCCACTCCTCTCCTACCTATGTTACCGGTAATCATGGCTAAATCGGCAATTAACATTACCGTATAAGTACCCTGAGAGTGCTCGGTTACACCTAGTCCGTGAAAGGACATGGCATTTGGCGCCGCGGCATAAGCAATGGCCGCTTGTCGCACCAATTCTTTATCAACACCCGTTATAGCAGCATGTTCATCCATATTAAAAGCTAACACATGTTCTTTAAAAGCTTCGTATCCTTCAGTTCTATCTTCAATAAACTGTTTGTCCTCGAGGCCTTCAATCATGATGTAATGCAGCATCATATTTAAGATAGCTACATTGGTACCTGGTTTTAACTGAAGGTGAAACTTAGCATATTTAGCCAATTCCGTTTTGCGCGGATCAATAACAATACCTGCATTTTTCATCATGAATTGTTTGATTTTGGCGCCTGTAACCGGATGCGCATCAGTAGGATTGGCACCTATCACCATCACACAATCAGTGTATTTTAAATCTATAATAGAGTTGGTGGCAGCACCTGTTCCAAAGGTACGTTGCATGCCCAAGGCAGTTGGCGAATGACACACACGTGCACAACTATCAATATTATTGGTACCAATTACGGCACGCATAAATTTTTGCATTAAATAATTTTCTTCGTTGGTGCAGCGTGCTGATGAAATTCCGGCAATATAATCAGGACCAAAATCTTTTTTAATGCGGCTTAATTCATTTGCAATAAAGCTGTAAGCCTCGTCCCAAGTGGCAGGCACAAACTCGCCATTTCTTTTAATGAGCGGTGTTTTTAAACGATCGGGATGATTATAAAAAGAAAAGGCAAAGCGCCCTTTTAAGCAAGTATGACCGCCATTGGCTGCAGCTTCATAAGGTGCTTGAATAGATTTAATTTTACCCCCAACAGTTGCTACCTCGAGGTTACAACCCACCCCACAATAGGTGCAAATGGTTCTTGTTTTTTTATCTACAGCAATTGATTTAGATTCAAAAATATCTGAAATAGCAGATGTTGGACAAGCTTGGGCACAAGCCCCGCAACTTACGCAATCAGATTCGGCAAAAGTTTGTTCCAAACCTTTCACGATATGGCTTTCAAAGCCCCTACCTGCCATACTCAATACAAATTGCCCCTGCACTTCATCACATGCACGCACACAGCGAAAACAGTTAATGCATTTCGATAGATCGGAAGTCATGTATGGATGGCTGAGATCTTTTTTTCTGTCTAAATGATTTTTCCCTTCCGGGTATCGTACATCACGCACACCAACTCTCGCTGCAACCGTTTGCAATTCACAATTATTATTCACCTCACAGGTCAAACAATCAAGGGGATGGTCAGTGAGAACCAGTTCAACAATATTTTTCCTGAGTTTTTGAATGCGTTCCGAATGAGGATAAATAAATGAACCCGGCATCACAGGTGTATGG
>CAIWHF010000272.1 GCA_903912405.1 uncultured Bacteroidota bacterium
AAGCCCCGAAAGGGGCTTTTTTTGTGTAATAATGTGTATGAATTTAACAGGTACGCAAGGAAACTCTTTTTACAAGAGACTTGTAGCCCGCGATTCTGATAATAATGTGATGAATTTATCAGGGTTCACGGCTTCTGGGTATGTGAGATCTAGTTATGGAGCAGGGTATACTAATGATAACATTTATGTGCCTAGCTCTGGCATCCTATTAAATTTAAATCCACAAATAATCTCAGGAACAAATGGTTCCTTATATAGTAGCGGATATGTGGATATTAATGTAGGTAGGACTGGAATGGCAGCTTTACCATGTAGTTATCTATTGTTTGACGTTCAAGTATTTTCAGGAGCAGATTATGCTCGTACTATTGAAGGTGGATATTTTGTCATTAACCCAGAAATAACATACTAATATGAAAATCGTAGACATGGCTCAAGAACTTCATTTCGAATTAGGTCAACCAACAGACCTTTCAGTGCCAGCTATTAGCTACTGGCTTCGAAATAATATTGGTATCCTTAATAATAGATTAAATAAAGACATAATAGTCGATGACAATACTCTAGAGCTTTATCCTAATCTTGGCGAAGCAGAGAAGTCTATTTATAAAAAAATCTATGAGTGCTATTTTTACGACTTAAAGATTAAACAGACTTTAAATTCAATAAATAATGATTCTCTTTTGGAAGTAACAGATGGCGGCGGCACTGTCCGTAGAATCAACCGAAATGAAACAAGTAAAGTTTATTTGGAAGCGAAGAAACAGTCTTTTAGTGAGTTAGATATGATGATTCATGACTACAACATTAATGACGTTGGTCCTCTTCAAGTTGCTGGTGATGATACTGTTGTTGGCTCCTTTATTACTGATAAATATTTCACTCCTCGCCCATTTAATAGAGTTTAATTATGGCATCTTTATTAACAGACGCACAAAGAGTCAGCTTTGGATCGAACTTCAATGATCTTTTTGATACATTGTCTAGGGACATTGTCATTTATAAAGAGCCTATTAAAAACATCACTTCTATAAATCAAACTCCAGCTTTCGGATACCCCGGCGACCAATTGCCAGAAAGCGTGACTTACACCCCGGTGTATGGCACTTACAAAGCGAGAATCTTCTATGGTAATCCAGAAGAAGATCTTATTGGTTTAGGTTCAGAGATTAAAAACCCAAAAGCAATTGCGAGAATCCGAGTGAAGACAGAGGCTAAAGATTACATTGAAAATGGAAGAACTGAAAAGATAACTTTTGATGGCAAATCTTGGAATGTCCAATATGGTTTTGTCGTTAAAAGATTTATTGATGAATCTTATTATGAGTACATGATGAAAGAATCTACATAATGGCCACCATAAATAAGGCAATCTTAAATAGGGAAGTCAAAAAACTTCTCTTTAATAAAGACATTCAAAATTTAGCTTATCAAAGGGCTTCTAAGGAGTTTCAAAGGATTAAAAATCAAACCCTTAGACAGTTCAACCAGCACCCTGTCACAAAAGAATTAGAGGGAGGAATTGGCGCTTCAAATA
>CAIWHF010000273.1 GCA_903912405.1 uncultured Bacteroidota bacterium
TAAAAAAAAAAAAATAATCTAATTTTATAAGATGTATTTAAAAAAGACAATATTAATAACCAATGATGATGGCATAACCGCTCCAGGTATAAGAGCCTTGGTAGAAGCCGTGCAAGGATTGGCAGAAATTATAGTGGTAGCTCCCGACCGACCACAATCTGGTATGGGTCACGCTATTACTATTGGAGAACCCTTGCGTATGAATGAAGTGGACATTTTTGATGGTATAAAAGCTTATCAAACATCGGGCACACCAGCCGATTGTGTAAAATTAGCCAAAAGTATAGTGCTGCATCGAAAACCAGATTTATGCATCAGCGGCATTAATCATGGTAGTAATGCATCCATTAACATCCTCTATTCTGGCACTATGAGCGCTGCTATGGAAGCAGCACTTGAAGGCATTCCAGCTATTGGCTTTTCATTACTCGATTTTAGTCACCATGCCGATTTTAGCTTAGCAAAAAAAGTAGCTCATACCTTATCTAAGAAAGTATTAGAAGACGGCCTGCCCCTGCACTCATTGTTGAATGTCAATATCCCTAAATGCAGTATTGAGGAGCATAAAGGCATGAAAATTTGTAAGCAAGGAAATGGATCTTGGAATGAAAATTTTGATACCCGCAAAGATCCTCGAGGGGTTGCATACCATTGGATGGTGGGTTCATTTGTGCATAAAGACGAAGATGCCGATAGCGATATTAATGTTTTAGCGCAAAACTATACATCCATAGTACCTATTCAATACGATCTTACGCATTATAAATTAAAAGAGCAATTGATTAATACTTGGAGTGATTTATTAAGCTAAATTGTTCTAATTACTTTATAAAAGGTGATGATTATACCCTATTCCCTAGCATGTATAGGCCCTTCAGTCATAAAAATAATGTAACTTAGCAGCCTAAATACTTATCAATTTAATGGATCCCAAACGTTTTTTAGTCACCGCTGCTTTACCCTATGCTAATGGCCCAGTTCATATTGGTCATTTGGCTGGTTGTTATTTGCCTGCAGATATTTATGTACGTTATTTAAGAGCACAAAAGAAAGATGTAAAATTTATATGTGGAAGTGATGAGCATGGCGTACCTATTACCATTCGTGCCATGAAGGAACATTGCACACCCAAAGATGTGGTAGATAAATACCATGCCTTAATCAAAGATTCGTTCGAGAAAATGAATATTTCTTTTGATATATTCTCTAGAACCTCTAATGCTACTCATTTTGAATGTGCGCAAGACTTCTTCAAGAAGCTTTATGCAAAAGGATGTTTTGAAGAAAAAACAAGTGAACAATATTTCGATGAAGAAAAACAAGTTTTTTTAGCAGACCGTTATATCGTAGGTACCTGTCCTATTTGCAGCAATGAAAATGCCTACGGCGATCAGTGTGAAAAATGTGGTTCTACCCTTTCTCCAGATCAATTGATTCAGCCAAGAAGCGCCTTGAGCAATGCTATACCTGTAAAAAAAGAAACTACCCATTGGTATTTCCCGCTCAACCAATACGAAGCATTCCTAAAAGAGTGGATTGTAGATGGCAAGAAACAAACTTGGAAATCGAATGTATATGGGCAATGTAAAAGCTGGATAGATAGCGGCTTGCAACCAAGAGCTATGACAAGAGATAGCAATTGGGGTATTCCGGTTCCGTTGCCAAATGCCGAAGGCAAAGTGCTCTATGTTTGGTTTGATGCTCCGATTGGGTATATCAGTGCAACAAAAGAATTAACCAACGATTGGAAAGATTATTGGTGTGACGAAAGCAGTAAATTGGTTCATTTTATAGGCAAAGACAATATTGTATTTCATTGCATCATCTTCCCTTCCATGCTAAAAGCGCATGGCGATTTTATATTACCAGACAATGTACCTGCCAATGAGTTTTTAAACATCGAAGGAGAAAAAGTATCTACCTCTAGAAACTGGGCAGTATGGGTGCATGAGTATGTAAAAGATTTTCCGGATCAAGAAGATGTATTGCGCTATGTATTATGTGCTAATGCACCTGAAACTAAAGACAATGATTTTACTTGGAAAGACTTTCAAGATAGAACCAACAACGAACTTGTAGCTACCTTTGGCAACTTTGTAAATAGAGCCTTTGTGCTGATGCATAAATTATGCAATGGCAAAGTGCCTCCATTACATAAAGAGCTATTAGACGAAGCAGATCATAATTTGATGACTGATATCCAAAAGACAAAAGAAACCGTTAGTGGACTTCTTGAAAATTACAAATTTAGAGATGCGCTTTTCGAAGTCATTGACTTATCGAGAAAAGGCAATAAATACCTTCAGGATAAAGCTCCATGGATATTAGCAAAAGAAACGAATACACAAGAGAACAAACAAGCACTCATCGACAATAGTTTGCATATTTGCCTACAACTTTGTGCTAATCTTGCAATTTATATTCAACCCTTTTTACCGGCTACCGCTAAGAAAATGTGCCACATGATGAAAGTGGTAGATAAAATGCTTGATTGGGAAAATGGCGGTTCTTTAGATTTACTAAAAGTAAACTATGCATTAAGAGCACCAGAATTATTATTTAGAAAAATTGAAGACGAGGAAATAATGTCTCAAATAGAAAAATTAAAAACCAATTTGATTTCCAGTACCCCAACAACTACACAAAAAGTGGAAACCACAACTACAGCAAAAGAACGCATTCAGTTTGATGATTTTGCAAAAATAGATTTACGCATAGGCACTATACTTAGTGCAGAAAAAGTAGAAAAAGCAGACAAGTTGCTAAAATTATCTGTGGCACTTGGAGAAGAAACAAGAACGATTGTTTCCGGTATTGCTCAACATTTTAATCCAGAAGAAATTGTTCAAAAACAAGTAATAGTAGTTGCTAATTTAGCACCCAGAAAAATGCGTGGTATAGAAAGCGAAGGCATGATTTTAATGACAGAAAACGAAGAGGGGAAATTAGTATTTGTATCGCCCAATACGCTGGTACCTTCAGGCAAAACGGTAAATTAATTTAACATGAAAAAGAAAAAACTTTTTATTTTCATAGGCATTGGCATAATTGCACTCGTAATTTTAATTAAATCAGCGGGTACAAAATCTAGCCAAATTCAGGTGGTCGTAGATTCTGTAAAACAACGCGACATAACCGAAACGGTTAGTGCGAGCGGCAGTGTTTTCCCGGTGACGGAAGTGAAAATTAGTCCAGAGGTTAGTGGTGAAATCATAGAACTACCCTATGAAGAGGGCGATTATGTGCAACAAGGAGCACTCTTAGCTCGTATTAATAATGCTATTTACGAATCTATAGTAACCCAATCGGAAGCGCAATTAAACCAGACAAAAGCAAATGCCAAGAACACAAAAGAAATGGCAGCACAAGCAGAAGCGCAATTTCAACAAGCTAAATTAAATTACATCCGAAACAAGAAGTTATTTGAAGATAAAGTGATTTCTGCTCAAGAATTTGAACAAATAGAAACGCAGTACAAGTCTAGCATGGCAACTTACGAGGCGCTATTATCAAGCTCAACGGGTGGCATGTATAGCATTAAAAGTGCATCAGCTTCATTAACGCAGGCTAGAGAAAATTTGAGAAAAAGTTCCATTTTTGCACCAAGTGCAGGTACCATATCAAAACTCAATGTAAAGAAAGGTGAACGTGTAGTAGGAACAGCGCAAATGGCAGGAACAGAATTGCTCAGCATTGCAGATATGGATAAAATGGAAGTGCGAGTAGATGTGAGTGAAACCGATATTGCTAAAGTAAAAATTGGTGATTCGTGTAGTATTGAGACGGATGCGTATAGAAACAAAAAATTTGTGGGTATTGTATCAAAGATAGCTGTATCCAGCAATAAGTCGAGCTTGAGCACAGGTACTGACCAAATCACCAATTATGTAGTTCATATTCTGATACTTGAAAAAAATAAAATTGATGGTCGCGATGGGACCATAAATTATATTTTCAAACCGGGCATGTCGGCCTCTGTAGAAATACAAACTACTAAAGTAAAAAATGTTATTTCAGTGCCTATCAGTGCTGTTACAACCAGAGCATGGCCTGAAGACAAAAAGAAACAAGAGACCGAATTAACAAATTTGAGACAAGTAGTATTTTGTTATCAACCGACAACAAAAAAAGTTGTTTTAAGAGATGTTACCACTGGCATTCAAGACAATCAATATATTCAGATTATCAAGGGATTAAACATTCATGAACAAATAGTGATCCTACCTTATGGCGTGATTTCAAAAATCCTAAAAGATAATTTAAACGTTAGCACAACTACGAAAGAAAAATTATTGGAAAGTAAAGAGCTCAACGATTAATATGGAAGAGGCAAAAAAATATTTA
>CAIWHF010000274.1 GCA_903912405.1 uncultured Bacteroidota bacterium
ATTAATTTTTTAAGAGATCTGCAAGCAGACAAAAACGATCTTAATAGAAATTACTTTCCCCAATTAACCAGTTATGAATTTAATGAAGTATCTAAAAAACTAATTGAATCAGATATAGAACAAGATTTTAAAGATAGTTTAGTAGGGATTAGAAAACTACCAAGTGGTGCACAATTTGGAGTGTATACGGCATATCAGTACTATTACAGTTTGTTTACAAAAATTAAAAATACACGTGCTGTTCATGTTATTGAAAAAAGAATACGGGTAAATAATTTTCATAAATTATTAATCGTATTTCAATCAAAACTAATTTTTAAAGCTAATTTAATTTAAGACACTATGAAACATATTAACAACCACGTAATACTCGTAAACGAAAAGGATGAATGGATAGGCACTTGTGAAAAATTGGAAGCACACAAAAGCGGGCAATTACACAGAGCATTCAGTATTTTCATTTTCAACCAAAAAGGAGAAATGCTTTTGCATAAAAGAGCATTAAATAAGTATCATTCAGGTGGCTTATGGACCAACGCTTGTTGCTCCCATCCAATGCCTGGAGAAAGCACCTTGCAAGCAGCCCATAGACGCTTAAAAGAAGAATTGGGCTTTGATTGTCCATTGCAAAACCTATTTACACTTCGTTATAAAAGCAGCGTTGGAAACAACCTCATTGAAAACGAATATGACCATATATATAAAGGTATTTATGATGGCAACATTGAAGCAAATGAAGAAGAAGTAATGGAGTATGAATTTGTTGCTATGGAAGAATTGAAAAAAAGAATAAATACGGCTCCTCAAGAATTTACGGAATGGTTTAAATTAGCCATTCCTAAAATTGCCAATTAATAGAGCTTAGTGGTTATAGCAACCAATATCGTAGGGCGTAGTCCGTGTCTTGTCGACTAAGTCTTTAGTAAATTGATTTAACGTGACGCCCGCTCCTATGAGGGGAGAATTTACTTTTGGTACAAAATTGAGTGAACTTGGATTGGTAAATAATGGATCTAAATTGTACAAATTACCATTAAGTGTTACATAACTAGGTAAGCCTACTTGTTGCTTCAATAAACAATTAGAAAATTGTATAGTGCAGCTAGCTCCATTTTTTTTATTGATAAATACTTCGTCAGCAAGTGTACCCCAAAACAAACAGTTAGTAAAATTTGCATTCAAATTACCTGCAACATAATTTGTATTATCGATATCATAGTAATTCAATAAAGCTACTATCGGTTGATCTACATGACTTGTTTTGGCTAAAGTTTGTCCGGGTATGTTCAAAAAATTACAATTCATGAAAGTATAGGTACCTCCTTGCAGTATTGCTAAAACACTAGCGCTGCAATCATGTAATAAACAATTTTCAGCATATATTTCAGCTCCAAAACTTATAATACCGTAACCAAATGAATTTTTGATAATGGTATTTTTTAATGTCAATTGAGGAGAGCTGCTAAAAACAGAATCTGGATTTACTTGAATGGTAGCTGCAATAAAACTACCGGTTCCTAATTTAGTACTAGCACCCCCATTCTTAATAATAGCATATTGAATAATATTATTTTTACTAAATGACGTAAAATAAATGCCGCCCCATTCGCCGGGATAATCTTTACCTCCAAAATAAGCTCTATCTAATCGATCTCCTTGGAACACTACACTATCTTTTTTAGTGCCCAAAACAGCTAAGGTACCCAATACAAACAATCGCGAATCAGCATGCATATACACACGACATCCTGCTGGAATGGTAAGGGTTTGATTTTCATCTACCGCTGCATTATGGATAATAACATAGGGCTTATCTGTTTTCCAAGTTTGAGTTTGCAAGGTACTATCTACTATGTAATAGGCATTTTGGCCTCTTGCTTGTAAGGGCAATTCAAAAGTTCGATTATTGAAATTGACCACTATTTTATCCTCAACTAAGAATGGTGTATTGGCGTTATTTGGATCGATCGTTACCGTTGCAAAAATGTACATGCTATCCTTTGCTTGCAATGTTACATATTGCTCTTCAACACTAGCAATACCGTTAATATTTAATTTAAAAGGTGAGGTAGTACCTTGTTTTAGTTTTATACTATTTAATACAATCGATTTATCTTGAGGGTTATATATTTTTAAGGGCAGGGTAAAACTACCTTGGTTCGTAAACACCGTATCAAAAGATAAGGTATCTGTAGAAAACGTGATATAATCCTTTAGATCTAATACACTGGTTTTTTTACAACTCCAGAGTGACAGAACAATAATGATATATACGAAATACGAGCGCATGTAAGGAAAATAAGTCAATTCTATTTGCAAAAATAATCTATTGTTAGCATAACGAATAGGGAATATTAAATATTGTTTCTAAAAGTCAATTCGTACCTTTGCATACTAGAACAGTTATCATTGCCCTATGCATTGCATTAGTTTGCTTTCAGATTTCGGATCGAATGCTAGTTCGATTTCAAAAATAAAAGGTGTTTTATTACAACAAATACCTTCTACTCAGCTTATTGATGTATCGCATCATGTGAGTACGAATAATGTAAGTGAGGCTGCCTATTTAACTTTGAGTAATTACAAATTTTATCCTCAAAATAGCATCCATCTTATTTTAATAGGACTTTTTCAAGGTAAGCCTCCTGCCATTTTATTACATGTGGCTGATGGGCATTATTTTATTAGTGCCGATAATGAAATTATACCTTCTCTTTTTGAAAAAGATGTTATTAGCTCCTACAAAATAGCCACCCTAGAAAACGGTATTTTTATCACAGATTGGGTAAAGACAATTATTCCCATTTGTCAAGCTATACAATCGAATACCCTGGAGCTATCTAATTTTCCTATTGTTACAAATAACAACAAAAGCGTTTTTGTGCCATCCTTTGCTAAAGGAAACACTTTAGATTGCCATGTGCTTTATATAGATACCTTTGGCAACATCATCATTAATTTTACCAAAAAGGAGTGGGAAGAAAATTGGAATAAACGAAACTTCATTTTATCCTTTTCTAGAACTTCAGAAATACATGAGATAAGTACTGATTATCACAGCCATGAACCAGGCTCGAAAATTTGCAGATTTAACGAAGCGGGATTTCTAGAAATAGTTCAAATAATGGGGCATGCGGCCAATACCTTTGGATTAAGCGTATACAAAAAAGATCATTTGATTTATTTTACAATTAAACTTCAATTCAAATGATCATACGAATAGTAAAAATGCAGTTTAAAGAGGAGCATATTCCTGCTTTTCATCAATTGTTTAATGAACGAAAAGAACAAATTGCCTCCTTTGAAGGATGCCTTCGTGTAGATATGCTTCAAGATATTCAAGATCCCTGTATTCATTTTACATATAGCCATTGGATAAACGAACAAGCTTTGACAAGTTATAGAGCTTCTTCTTTTTTTGAAGAAACTTGGACAAAAACAAAAGCGCTATTCGAAAATAAAGCAGAAGCTTGGAGTACTATTATAAAATAAAAGAGACGCAATTGCGTCTCTTTTATTTTAAATTTGTTTTTAACAACTGCATAATCTGATCTTGTCGTTGATCCGACACTTCTATCGTTTTGTTGGTAAAATTGATATCTTGTGCAGTTTGCAAGGGCACCAAATGCATATGTGCATGTGGCACTTCAAGACCAATTATAGCTACCCCACAACGCTTGCATGGCAATACCTTTTGAATAGCCTTTGCTATAGGTTTTGCAAACAGCATCCACTTACTCAACAGATCATCGTCGAAGTCAAAAGCATTATTAATTTCTTTTTTAGGTATAACCAATACGTGCCCCTCTACTAATGGGAAAGCGTCTAGTATGGCTATGAATTCATCGTCTTCGGCAATAATATGCGAAGGTATTTCTCTATTGATAATTTTTGTAAAAATGGAAGCCACTATAAAGAGATATTTTCAATAGTGAATTTTAAAGTTCCGCTAGGTACATTGATTTCAACTACTTCACCTATTTTTTTCCCTAACAACCCTTTACCTATAGGTGAAGTAACGGAAATCTTGCCTAATTTCAAATCTGCTTCTTTTTCAGAAACAAGAAAATACGCTATAGACTTTTTAGTGTTATGGTTGAGTACTTTCACCTTACTCAAAACCGACACTTTACTTAAATCAATATCTTTAGTGTCTAAAATACGTGCAGAGGCGATAGCAGTTTCTAATTGAGCTACTTTTGCTTCATGATGCCCTTGCGCTTCTTTTGCCGCATCATATTCTGCATTTTCTTTCAAGTCACCTTTTTCTCTTGCTTCGGCAATTTGTCTTGCTATTTCAGCTCTACCTACTGTTTTAAGTTGAGTAGGTTCTGCTTTCATTTGCTCTAAAGTTTCTTTTGAAACATAATTAATACCAGACATAGCTTATTTGTTTTGTTACAGAAAAAAATACAACGCTTTCTATGAAAGCGTTGTAGATATAAATATAATAAAAATTTTAGATTAGAAATTAAAACGAAGCGTAAAATTATGTACGCCATTTGCCGGTTGTTGAGTAGTTCTGAAAGAATAATCAATAGCAACTACAGGACCATCTTCGCCCAATTTGTGTTGCACGGTTAAGCCCGTACTTAAACCTGTATAAAAGCTATTATCAACATTTTGCTTTTCGAATCGGTAACCTAATCTGAACATCACTTGTTCTTTAAATCCATATTCAGCACCTGTAGTAATGTAGTCATTGATAAAAGAGTTCGACGTGAAACTACCCATTGCAGTTAAGCGATGTTTTGGTTTGTCGTCTATATTAGCTAATTTCTTTTTATCGAGATAAAAGTCGTAACCAATACCTAAAGCTAAGTAGGTTGGCAATTCGAATTTCTCTTGAGGAATAGATCTATTTAATTGATATTGGCTATATGAAGAAGCATCTGTGTTCACATTAAAACCAGCACCACTAAAACGCATTGTAGACCCAATATTTCTCAACGTGATTCCAAAGTGAAAATCATCGGACACATATTGAATACCAGTCTCAAGGCATATTGCGCCTGCTTTAATATTTTCTATTTGTTCAGAAACAAAAGTCATACCAGCACCTACAAAAATATTCTTACTAAATTCTTTAGAAAAGCCTACTGTTAAATTAAAAAACTGAGGTTTGAAAGATCCAATGCCACCATCTGGATTTGATGTACTTGTTTTTTGAATATCACCAAAGTTCATTGACATGATATTAACTCCCAATGTAGTGCCACCTTTTAATTTTTGAGCTAATGCTAAATTATTTACCGTGACATTAGAACCTCTCAAATACGTCATACTAGTGAAGCCTACTTCTGTTTTTTCGGCAGCTCCCAAACCAGCGATGTTTACTTTCATTGCTCCTATTCCTTTAACACAAGCTAAGTCTGCGCCAAAAACGCCGGTACTTGCACCCCAAGGATTAATAAGCAATTCCGTTGCACCAGCTTGTCCTGTTCTATCTTTATTACCAGCAAATGCATCTGCCATCATAAAGAAAGATGCAGTAAACAATGCTACTTGTAAATAGTGTTTTTTCATGAACCTAATATTTTGGTATTTTTTATTTCTTTATTTTATTAATAAGTTGTGATATCTAATGGACGCATTGCACCAAACCATCTAAGCACTGTTTCACCGATACCATCTGCTTTTACATGTATAAGATACATACCGCTAGCAATTGGTAAGCCTACATTATTTCTAATATCCCATTCTAAGAATGATTGGTTTGGATTATCTTTTTCCAAACGTTTAATTAAAGTTCCATCTAAAGAATAAATAGATACCGTTGCTTTTTTAGGCAAATTGGTAATTTTAATACGGGTATCTAATCTATTACTTTCATAATAATCTGCATAGCCATAATATGGATTAGGGACAGCGTTAATTTTATCTAATAACGCTTGCTTATCGGAATATGGATTTCCAACTTCATTTAATGCACTTGGCGCTAAACCTTTTGTAGAGAAAGCATACAATGGATTTCTTCCATTTCTTTCTGCAACGGTAACATCAGGCTTGTAGCGAGCATATGGACGGCGAACTCTAAAGCGCAATCTAGTTGTTGTTGGTATGATACCATCTTTAAATGACTTCAATTTGTAGCCATCATTCAACATAGTGGCACCGGTCCACAAGAACTTGTTATAAGCCCTATAACTCAATGCAGGAACTGGATTGTTTAGCAATTCGTTTTTAAACGCTTTACAAGAATCGTATTTGCTACTTAAAATATATACAAAATGACGTCCTCCAAAAATTGGATTTCCAAAATCATCTAGTGTTGTTGCAGTTGGGTTATAAATCAAATCTGCACCATTTTCTGATTTTTGATAAGAATCTTCTGTAAATACCACATTTAAGCGCTCTCCTGTTTCTTGGTTAACTGCATATCCTGGGAACCAAGACATTGCAGTATCCGCAGGGTCGCTACTATAATATGGATTACCATTATTATCAACATATAATGAACGATGAGAACGCAAATCACTCACACCAGTGCTTGATAATTTTTGAATTTTACCATCTGCTAAGGCAGCCTTTGGTTGCATCTCCAATACAACACAACGTGTCCATTTAGATTTGTCTGAAGTGAAGACTAAATCTACGCTTTGTAGATCATTTAAGCTGCGCATAGAGCTTTTCTTCACCATATTCAAACCACATGAATCAGAAACCCCATCATAAGCACCTAAAGAATAAGGAGCCCAAGTACCTTTTGTATTTAGATTATTACTAAACATTTTCTCATATACTTGATCTAATGTATCGTATTTATTATCAGAGAAACATTGTTTCGAATCGATGCTTTTACCACTTCTAATCCAGTTGAACATAGAAGAGTTCTCACCATCGTTTACACCTGCTAACCATGGTTTTGTAGGATCTTCAAAGGTTACATCTGAAGCGATATAGCCATTACCTTGATCTTGTTCATCATTAGGACGAAGAGTTTGAGCAATATTTACAGACAAGCCATATTTTTCTAAAATTTGCTCGTTCAATTTAGCCATATTTCTCTCTGAGTAAATGGTTACGTTATTTGTAATATCTACTAATCTCCATGAGCCCGAATCTGGAATAATACCTTTACTGGTATCCGTATAAGATCTTCCGGAGATATATAATTCCCAATCTGCTTTTTTCAATTTCAATGGATCAATAACTTTTACGTTTACTGGTCCAGCACCTGGTTTGTATACTAAATTAGTTGCTCGTCCATAATTTAATGCTTCCGCTTCTGATGCATCACTTAAATCCAATGCATTACCACCGTTTCCGATTCCTTCAATGCGTTTAATAATAACACCAGAACCATAAGCAGCATTTAAAACGGTACCCATATCACCATTTGCTGGATTAGGCATAGCGCTAACAACAGGAATTGAAATTCCACCAGCGCCTTTTGCACTTTCTAAATAAGCAATAGTTTGAGTAGAATCAATGCGTTTTGGATTTGGATCAAAAGCAGCAAATTGGTTATACGCATAGGCTACCGCAACGAAATAATAGTTTCTGTAGTTTACTAAACTTTTATTTTGGCCGCTTGCAAATGCATCTTGAGTGACTTCAAAACTGTGACTAATGCCTTGATTAGCTCCTTTTACTTTAGTTATAGCGTTCCAAGAGGTATCACTTACATCAATATTTTTATCATAGTTAACAATGGTAGAAATGCCATTTTTTAGATCGCACTGGAATACTTCCTGAGCGATATCTGTATTAACTTCCCCTTTGCTATTGATAATATCTGCTGCCGTAGTAGTAGGATATTTAACTTGGAAAACGCGATATCCTTCAAATTTATATAAAGAATCAGCAGCTTTTATTGCTTTTGCTCTTCCAGAAGCAACACGATATTTAGCATTAGAATCATAACCGAATTTCTCACCAAAGTTGTTACTAATAGAGTCATTCACTAAGTACATGATTAATTTTTTGTCCATCTCACGGATTACTAATCTTGGAGCTTCAGGACCTTCAACAACTTTAAAGCCGTTGTCAAATAATCCTTGTGCTAAATCATCCGCTGCTCTAATTTTTCTAAAATTAGCAGCCGGACAACCAGATACATCTGCTGTCCAAACGACTCCAATAGTAATATCATTACTTGTTCCTGGTTCTAATACGAAAGGACCAGAAGAGTGAATAAAACGTCTGTCTCCGGCATATCCTCCAGTTGCATTACAACAGTTACATTCAGTCCATTCTACTTTACCTAAATCACCTGTAAATAAAAATTTAGTATCCGGACCAGCGCCTGTTCCATTTGCAGGTAAACAACTTGTTCCAGGTAAATAGTCGTTATGGAAATGTGTTCCATTACGCATAGATCCCGTCATGTAATTATAAATCTGAATACCATTTGCTGGATTACCAAGATTTGGAGAATTATCATTGTTATAATAGGTAAATGCTTCCATAGATAATTTTCTAGAAGTATCTAAACCGGTATAAGGGCTTTTGTATTTCTTTACTGGGCCTACAAAGAAATCTACTCCAACCATAGGTGGTTTTGAGCCATATGAATTTACCTGGCCGTCTCCATCAACTGTTTTAGAGTTATATAAAATACCTAAACCGCGTATAGTATCACAACCAATATAATCATCTTGAAACCAACCTAAATCGGCATCTGTCCAAGTAGAAACATAAGTGCTATCTAAGGTTAAATTCCCTCTATTCCACATTCTGTAGTTGTAGAAGGTAGCGTCGTTCATTGCATCTTTGGTAGTAAATGCAAATGCACTAGCTTGGATTTCTAATTTAATAGCATCTGTGTTTGATTGTTGTTTGCTATTTCCAGCATCGTTAAATACCCACCAAATATATTGGTCACCATCAATTTTTGGATAGTCCCCTTTAGTAGCATCATATTTGCCATCATTATCTACGTCAACGAAATTGGCATAGGTATTAGACAAATAAGTTGATGCAAGGCCTAAATTATTGCCACTTGTACCGGTTGCATAAATATTTCCTTTTGCAGGCCATTTTAAAATGCTTTCATATCTTGGATCCGTAACGGGCGCTGAAGGATTAGCACGTTTCATTTCAACAAAAGCAATAATGTCTGATTTATTTACTTTCCAAAATTTATCCCAATCTGAACAAGTTGCCGCAGTAATAGTACCACCTGCATTAACATCTAAAGGACCAGGCCAATAGTCGTTACCATCTTGACGATAGGTTTGCGCAGCTACTTTTAATTGTTTTTGTGCATCATAACCACCAATCCATAAAGAACCAGCAAATAGGGAGTTTTTCTTAGAGCCTTTAGGCACTTCATAACGTGCTTCTCCGGTACCATTATCCCACCACATATCACCACCGGTCATCAAACGAGCACGAACATTATTGATATCTAAATCGATACTTGCTTCAGCCGGTTTACAACCGCCTGTTGTTTTCAATAATTTCTGACGGTATCCATTATATCCAGCATTTGGGCGAGCAAAGGCTGAAATATTAAATACCACTAAAACTAGTAAACTTAAGCTAAGTAGGTTTTTTAAACGTATCATATTGTAACTATATTAAAAAAGTTGAATTAAAAATTAAAGTTAATACCAATATTGATTCTTCTTGGTAAGTTCACAGAACCCGGATTAACCATACTATAATTGTATAAGTCTATATAAGAAGGAGCATAGGTTGAGTTTGCAATAGATTGAGCACCTGACGTTGATGTTAAATAACCATCGTCATCCGTTCTGCCGGTATATCCATATACGCCTAAAACATCTTTAATATTCAATAAGTTGGTTACGTAAACAAATGCATTCAATGCAATTCCTTGTTTCAATAATCCTTTTGAAGTTGTAGATTTTTTAGTCAACATAAAGTCTTTATCAAATCGAATATCCATCATAAAGTGCCATGGCAAACGAGAACCATTAACCCCACCATTTACAATACTAGAAGCTGCTTGCACATAAGAAGTATAAGGCTCTCCACTTCTTGCACGCATTACTAAGTTGAATCCTGCATTTTCTAAAAAGTGTTTTCCTGCCAATACGGGACCTTCTTTATCTTCATAGCGATAATCAATATTAGCTACAATGTTGTGTCGAGAATCGTAAGATAAAGGAGTTACATAACGTAAGTTAGGTAAACTTGCTGCAATGAAGTTTTGTAATAAACCACCAGAAGAAATATAAGACGAACCACCATTAGCAGAATTAGCGCTAGAACCTGTACCTTCTGCAAATTGAAGTGTATAGTTTATGTTCATTCTTAAATGACCTAAGCGTCTTAAGTCATATTTCATAGACACCCCTTTGGTAGTAGAGAAGTCTCTGTTACCGTAGGTATAGTAGGTAATTGGATATGCATACAAATACGGGCGTACTTGAATCATGTCTTTTCTTTCTTTATAGAAGAAGCTTAATGTCAAAGCTGAATTATCCGTTAATTTTTGTTGGAAACCCATTTCATAATCAATCAATTTCTCCGGTTTTAAATCTGGATTATTGATTACTTGTTGCGCATTTTGCGACATTGTAAAATAATCTAATGGAGAAGTA
>CAIWHF010000275.1 GCA_903912405.1 uncultured Bacteroidota bacterium
TTACTTATTGAGAAATTAATTAATAAAACAAATAAACGAGAAATCATTTGGTCTAAAACCCATAGAGATGATGAATACATGCTTAAGGTTGGCAACTCAACAATTTTAATTGATTGTTGGATTGATGATAATTTTCAATGTATAGTTGAATTAGCAATATACAATAACATTGGAGATAAAATTGATGGTATTATTATCAATGAGCAGCAAGAGGACTACCCTTTTTTATTGGGATTGCATGCTATCGCAAAACAAGCTTATTATAATGTAGACGAAACATTCAAATCCATATTTGAAGAACTTGATAGCAATAAGATTATTGGAGAAAAGAAAAAACATGAATTAGACGACCTTATTTGAGACTCTATACAAATAAGCTAATCACTACTGCTTCTTAAATCGTACATCTTTCACAAACTCATAATCATTGAGCGTATTAAGAAAAGCTATTAATTTAGATTTATCGGCTGCCGACAAAGTAATTTGATTTTGCAATGAAGGATCTAAAGTGGAGCTTTGCACTATACCCGACATGTAATGATCTAATACAGCGTCTAAAGTTGCAATGCTTCCATTATGCATGTAGGGTTTGGTAAAATACAAATTACGCAAACTAGGAACTTTAAATTTAAATCGATCTGAAGCTAGACCGGTAATATGCGCTCTTCCGCTATCTAAAGTGATAGGCATACCATTATTTCTAAAACTAAAGTCGGTAAATAAAGGCTCAGCATGACAAGTATTACACTTTTGCTGAAACAACACGTAGCCTGCTTGTTCATCAGCCGTAAAACTTGCTTTGCCATTTTTAACCTGGTCATATTTTGATTGATTAGAAACTATGGCGCCCATAAACTGCACAATCGCTTTCTGCAGACGTTGTGTATTTATTTCTTCCGTGCCAAATGCATTTTTAAATTGCTGTCTGTAACTAAGATCAGCATTAAGCTTAGCGATAACATTTGGTAAGCTTTCATCCATTTCTACCGGATTCATTATAGGCGCTATAGGCTGGTTTTCAATATGATTTACGCCCCCATCCCAGAAGAAGGAAGTATGCCATGCCAAATTAAATAGCGCAGGAGAATTTCTATTGCCAAGTTGATTACGCACGCCATGACTTGTAGGGTGATCAATTTGCGCAAATGCAGTAGATTGTTCATGGCAGGAAGCACACGCTACCGTATTGTCAATTGATAAGCGGGTATCGTAAAACAAGCGACGGCCTAATGCAAAGCCATCTGGCGTAAGGGTATTATTTTGAAAATTATAATTTGGCGCAGGCCAATTTGTTGGCTGCACAAAACTAATATCGGTATTTTTAGATATTGGCTGCAAAAGTGGATCGGTATGGCATGACCATAAATTGCAAACCAACACAAGTAAAAAAATAAATAGAGAAAAGCTATTTTTCATAGTACTAATCGATATGGCTTACTTTAAACATGTCTTGATAATTATCGGCAAGATTTACCAAATCTTTTCCAAGCGTCATTAATACCGGTTTCTGCGAAAAATCGATCACATTAGGAAAACCAAACCATTCCGCTACATCGCCATAAATATGAATATTAGGTGTTGTTCCAGCTTTTACTACTAAGGTGGTTGGGAAGCTTAAGGTAGCAGCACGTATTACGCTAGTAAGTCCTGAAAACCCACCCACATGGTATATAATAGACTTTCCTGAGGCGGTAGATTGCGGTGATGTGCCTTCAAATTTCGCCATAATATATCCAGAGTTCCATGTCCAAAACATACCATTTATTGGATCTAGAGCCCCTGTTTGTGCACCGGTTGTATTACGCGTTGAATCTACTCCAATTAAAAATGAAATGGACGTATAATTTCCTTCCGGAATATTACCCATTACAAAAAATTTAGTACTCGCTTCTGCTTCATTGATCAAATGATAACTTTCGGTTTCCGTGTATACTGAACCATCTGCTTTTGCAAGTTTAATATTAGTAATGTAATATTTATAGGTACTTACTTTAAAAGAATCTCCATTGGCATTGGTATACCATTCTGTATTCAGCACCAATGGTTTTGTTCCAACAAAATTTTGAAACGTTATTTTTGTTGAAGCATTAGTTGCAGACGGAGGCGCTGGATCATCTTTTTTAATACATGAAAAAAGAGAAGTTGCTACAATAACTATTAGAATGATTTTACTTTTCATATTTTTTATTTTTACCAAAGGAGGTCTTTGTCCTTCTCCTCAGTAGTTGTTTTGTTATTTAATCTACTATTATACTTTTGAATCTGTCGTTCATAAATTAACTGTGCAATGCGCTTAGCGATATCTTCATTATGCAACACCTCTTTGATTTTTTTCTCAGAAATATCTAAGCGATACAACATTTGAAAAAACTCCTCGGCTCCCGATTGAATCCATTCTATTACTTTTTGCTCTAA
>CAIWHF010000276.1 GCA_903912405.1 uncultured Bacteroidota bacterium
CCAATTTTCGACTCACTTTTTCAATAAGCGGATCGCCTTGAGCAAGAGCATTTGTAGTTGGTATTAATACAATACAGATTAAGGTGATAATTATCTTTTTCATAAATAAGTTTAACTAAGGATATCTTTTCTTTTCATGATTTGAATAGCAATGGTCACGAATAAAATAATATGAAGGCCTAATACCAACAAAGAGTTTTTGATTTTTGCTACATTTAAAATACTTCCTCTTATGGCTTCATTATTCGCATTGACTTGAAGGTCGAAAAACTCTTTCCAGTTGTTCATATGCGTGGTGAAAAGATAGGGTTTTAAAACGCTGAATAGCGGAATATTTAAAGTGCTGAGGATCGTAAAAAATACAATCGCACTCATGGTGCCTACAATGGGTCCGATAGAATTATTGGCCAAGCTCGACATTAAGAAGCCCAAGCTGGTGACGGTTAAGAGCGAAAAACTTGCAAAGATAAAAGCACCTACATAGCGCCACAATACATCCTTACTTTCTATCAACACTACATAATTAGATTTCATTAAGAACAAATCATCGGTGCCAAAAACCCACATGCTTACAAAAAGTGCAAGTACTGCCAACCAAATTAATAAGAGTAGGGTATAGATGCTCGCCGCAATAAATTTAGCCATCACCCATTGCGATCTGCTATAGGGCGTTGTATAAAGCAGTCGCAGCGTTCCTAGATTGGCTTCGCCAGAAAGCATGTCTGCCGCTATTAGGGCTACTAATAAGGGTACATGAACAAGCAATAATTGTAAAAGGATATAACAAATTAAATAACCGTTGAGCACTTTGCCATCTACTGTTAGTGCATCATTGATGTCTTTCATGATGAATGCCGCGTAAGAGGCACCATCTAATTTTAAGCCTAATTGTATAACCACAATCAATGCGGCTATGGCTCCGAACGCAATATAGGTTCTGGGGCGTTTAAATATTTTATATAATTCTACAGCTACAAGCGACCACATAATTATTGGTTTGACGTGATGTTTAAAAAATAATCCTCTAGAGAATTCTTGGCTTCAATACCAATTATTGGTATGCCAGCGTGTAGGAAGAATTCGTTTAGCTGAGGAATGTCTGTATTAGGTACTTTCAAAAATACGCCTTGCTTGCGGTCCATTAGGTAAGTTTTGTATGTACTGTTTTGTACTACTTGCAGTGCCCTTGCATCATCAAGTGTTTTGAATTGTACTATTTTATTTTGCGGATCGAGCAGTGCTTTGGTATTTCCCTCCACCATTTTTTTCCCTTTATGAAGAATAAGAATTTGGGTGGCTATTTGTTCTATTTCAGACAATAAATGAGAAGATACCAAAATGGTTTTACCTTCTTCTTTAGAGAGCGCTATAATGAGCTTGCGCATGTCGGCAATACCTTGCGGATCTAATCCATTGGTAGGTTCGTCTAATATAATTAATTGCGGATTGTGCACCAATGCAATGGCAATACCCAAGCGTTGTTTCATGCCTAGAGAAAAGGTCTGTACTTTGTCCTGCGCTCTATCCAGCAAACCAACTTTTTGCAAGGTATCTTCAATAGCCTTAGAAGGTATTTTTTGTTTGCGCACTTTGGCGAATAATTGTAAATGTTCGCGCGCACTTAAATAAGGGTATAAATCGGGTCGTTCGATGATAGCGCCTACTTGTTCCAAAATTTGGTTCCTATCTTTTTGCAAAGATTTTCCAAAC
>CAIWHF010000277.1 GCA_903912405.1 uncultured Bacteroidota bacterium
CAACAAACTAAAACAAAAAAGCAAGCTTGGTATCCGCTAAAAGAAAAAGCTAGTAAATATAGATATAGGGTTAAGAATTCCAAGAACCCTAGATTTCCTATTTACATTGTAAGTAAGGGAAGATTTAGAAAGAACCCTACAAGCGAAACACTAACAGAAATGAATATTCCTTTTTATATGGTTGTTGAGGAACAGGAATACAAAGAATATTGTGATTTGGTGGGTAAAGATAAAGTTCTTATCCTTCCTGAAAAATATAAGACTGAATACGATACCTTTTGGAAAGATGATGATCCAAGAACGGGTCCAGGAGCTGCAAGAAATTTTGCATGGGATCATTCAATAGAGAATGGATTTGCTTGGCATTGGGTGATGGATGACAATATAGAAAGCTTTGAGCGCTTTAATAAAAACATGAAAGTAAATTGCAACGATGGCACTTATTTTTATGCGTGTGAAGATTTTATTTTAAGATATACAAACATTGCGATTGCCGGTCTTAACTACGCTAACTTTTGTCATTCAAATGAAGCTAGACCGCCATTCTTAACTAACACTAGAATTTATAGTTGTTTACTGATAAGAAACGATATCCCTTATAGATGGCGTGGTCGTTACAATGAAGACACAGATTTATCTTTAAGAGTATTAAAAGATGGCTATTGCACAGTTCAGTTCAATGCTCTACTTCAAGGCAAGATGGCTACTCAAAAAATCAAAGGTGGAAACACTAAAGAATTTTATGAGGGCGAAGGCACTATGAATAAATCTAAAATGCTTGAAGATATGCACCCTGATGTGGCGAGAGTAGCATGGCGTTTTAATAGGTGGCATCATCATGTCGATTACAAACCTTTTAAGAAAAATAAATTAATTTTAAAAGATGGCATTATGATTCCGAATCGAATTAATAATTATGATATGGAGCTAATAAATGCAAACGACACAAATCAAATGGAAGAAAGTTAGTCAATATTGCATTGAGCGCAATAATTTTTATATTTCCCGTTATCTTCTTGCGGATGGCGCAAATAGATATGTTTTATGGAATGGCACGAAGATGATTAAAATACACGACAACCCACAGGAACTAAAAGATGAAGCAGAGAGAATGGACAGTAAGCAAGGAAAACCTCCAGCAATTGACGATCTATTTGGAAGGCTTAATCAAAGAAGGCAAGATACCTCAAGTTATCATCAAAGAAAAGGCTAGGGGTCGTTCGATTGAAGCCAATAAATTCCTTTGGGGTAGGTTGTATAAAAGTATTTCAAACTTTACGGGATATCTTCCGATGGAAGTTCACATGCTTTGTGGACATCTTTTCTTGTCTGAACAGAAAACTATTGGCGAAGTTCAAGTTCCTTATGTTCGTTCAACAACTGATCTTACAGTCGAGGAATTTACATCTTATATACAGAATATTGAGAGTTATTTTGCCCAATTAGGATGGTCAAATGACGAATAGACCCATATATCAAACAACTCGTGACCTTTCTAATGAAAACAAGATTAAAGCTATTATTGAGCCTAAATGGCGATGTGAACTAAAGAAGCTTCCGTTTGCCTATCATGTTGATTGGATGGCTATGCGTGGGAATAGTCCATTAGCCTTTATTGAAATTAAATGGCGTGAGAATTTATCTATCAGTAAATATCCTGAATACATGCTTTCATTAAATAAATGGATGAGGGGCAAAGAATATACTAATGAAACTAAAATACCATTTATCCTAATTG